>DASQQR010000605.1:0-3595 GCA_035643335.1 Anaerolineales bacterium | reverse complement strand
CGCGGGTCAATTCTTGACCATCGCGTTTCTTGATGATAATGTCTACGGCACGCATGAAAGCCCTCCGTAAGGTTGGGGTGATTATAATCCAAACGACACTGCGTTCGATTTGATATTAATGGGACACGGATTTTACGGATCGCACGGATAGAGTCTTCTAAGCCAGGATGATCAAAGTGCCGATATTCTCCTGACTGCCTGAGCAGTGAGAGGGCGGACGGATTGCGGGAGGCATAACCGGACGATCGTTAGGGTAAATTGATGACTTATGATGATTTACTCGGATAACCTTTAAATCTATAATGAAATGGGGCTCTCCCCGAGAGCGGAAGAATTCAAATTGAAAAGGTTAGAGCCGATTCCTGGGCGAACTAACGTAGGAAAAAGGAGACCGCCATGCCCTTACGGGTGCAAACCGATCCCTTACGGATACAATCCATCCTGCGCTTAATTTTCTCGCAAACCCGGCCTCCGGTGGCGCGCTGCCGCCTTTTGAGCTCAGGGTTCGGGCCGGGACATATGCTCAAGATCCGTGAGGACATCACCGGAAGCAAAGCCTGTCTCGGTTGTGGGAGTTGCATGGATGCCTGCCCGGTGCTGGTCCGCGATCCAAAGCGCAGGTTGCGCACCGAAGCGCGCACTTCGATGGCCTTAGAAACGCTGGTCGGAGAGGACTGTGATCGCTGCGGCAATTGCGCGCTGGCCTGCCCCCAAGTGGATACAACCATCAAACACTACCTGGTGCAAACGCACCTGGCCGAGGGCATGGCCGAGCTGCTCGCCAAAGCGACCTCGGATGAGATGTTCGTGCTCGATCTTTGCTTGAACGGCTGAGAACAGAGGTACATATGATCGATATTTACATATTGGGTCAACGCTACGAAGTACCTGAAGGCCTTACCATTTTGAAGGCCTTTGAATGGTCCGGCTTCCATTTGACCCGCGGTGTGGGTTGCCGGGGCGGTTTTTGCGGTGCGTGCGGGACCGTTTGCCGGATGGCTGACGATTACCGCTTGTACTATGCCCTGGCCTGCCAGACCGTGGCGCAGCCCGGCATGATTCTAGGGCAGATCCCGTTTTTCCCCGCGCAGCACCCCCAGTATCACCTTGAAAATCTCGAAGCGACAGGCGAAGCCTTACTAGCTCTCTATCCGGAAAGCCTGCGTTGCTTCGGCTGCAACA
Organism: Anaerolineales bacterium; assembly: GCA_035643335.1. Taxonomy (GTDB): domain Bacteria; phylum Chloroflexota; class Anaerolineae; order Anaerolineales; family UBA4823; genus DASQQR01. Next base: position 2,413 of record DASQQR010000605.1, on the reverse strand, counting down.
CGTGCACGAAAGCCTGCCCTCAGGAAATCGACGTGTTGGGCTACATGGCAGCAGCACTGCGAGGTGATCTGGCAGAGCTGGCAGACACCTCATTTGACTGCATTATGTGCGGTCTGTGCGTGGCCCGCTGTCCCGCTGAACTAGTGCCGTACAACCTGGCGTTGCTGGGAAGGCGGTTGTACGGGAAATATCTAGCGCCACCCGCTTTGCACCTGCGCCAACGGGTCGCGGACATCGAGAGCGGTCTATTCCAAGAGGAAGTGAGCGAGCTGAAATCTCTGCCGGTGGAACAGCTAAGGTCTCGCTACAGCAGCCGGCAGATCGAAGCATGAACGCAGAGGCTGCCCCGGAACTGAGCCGCATGGTAAACGCCTATGGACTTTGAATTCTCTCCCGATGTACTGATGCTGCGAGATATGCTGCGGCGCTTCGTTCAAAACGAGGCCGGCCCGCTGGAGATGAAATACTTCAACACCGGCAGGATCGAACCGGAAGAACAGGCGCGTCTGCGGAAGGCCGTCGAACAGTTGGGCCTTTGGGGCTTGACGGTGCCAGAGGAATATGGCGGTGGCGGCTTGGATATGGTCACGGCGTGTCTGATCGAGGAAGAGCTGGGGAAGACTTTCATTCCGGTGGACACCGGAGAGGTGACGCCGCTGCTCTATGCCTGCCAAGGGGAGCAGGTTGGGCGCTTCCTCGAACCAGCACTCATGGGTGAGCGCCGGGCGCTGATAGCAGCACGCGAGCCCGCAGGCCTGCAACCTGAAGCGTGGACGACAACCGCAACGCCGGACGGAGATGAGTATATCCTCGCAGGGATTAAGTCGCTCTCGACTTTACCCGAGGCGCCGGATTTCTTTATCATCCTGGCCAAGTTCGACGCAGATTCAGATTCGAAGGGCCTGACCGCCTTCATCCTGGATGCCAATCATCCGGGACTGGCCATTTCAAAAAATGGTGCACCCGTCTTATCGATAACCAATGTGCACGCGAGCAAAGAAGCGATGCTTGGTGAACCCGGAGGGGCATTGGCACTGGCAACAGGAGAAGCGCGCCGCGCCTGGATCCGGACCGGAGCCCGGTATGTTGGCATAGGGGAGCGGTTGATCGAGATGGCCATTGAGCATGCCAAGGACTGGGTCTCTTTAGGGGCAGCTTTGTCCGTGCGGCCTGCTATCCAGCGAGCACTGGCTGAGATGCGCGTCGACGTAGACAGCGTGCGCTGGCTTGTCTATCACGCGGCCTGGTCGGCAGACAAGGATCAGGGTTACTCCATGCAGGCTTCGGCAGCGCGGGTGCGTCTGGCATCCGGCGAGATGTTGCAGCGGTGTATCGACCGGGCAACGATGGTCTTTGCCGGGCCAGGACCGGCGCCTCAAATTGACCCACAACGACTGGCTTACAGCTTTGTGCCGTCCGAAACGCTGAAATTGGCCTTGGAACAGGCGCGCATGGCAGTGGCAGCGGAAATGCTCGACCTAACATAGGCTCGATCTTCCTCAGGAAGGGAGTTGGCAATGTCTTATCCCGCATCTATCCGTGAATCAATGGCTAAAGTGGAGGCCTCCCGGTCTCGCCGGCTCACCGAAACTTATCCACGACTTTCTCCTCAGGAACGAGAGTTGGTCTTGCGTGCATTTCACCCAGACTATATCGAGGATGCCTTTCGTGTCCTGGGCACCGGTCCCAACAAGGGAGACCGCACCCCCCGGGAACTGGCAGATGCTTTGGAGGCGCCGGCCCTGATTTCGCCGAGCCAGGTCAGGGTTCAAGATCCGGACAGGATATGCGACGTGCTGGTAATAGGGGGAGGTGGAGCGGGCGCCAGCGCGGCGCTGCTGGCGCGCGAGAACGGTGCAGATGTGCTGCTCACCACCAAGCTGCGCTTCGGTGACGCCAACACCATGATGGCTCAAGGGGGCATCCAGGCAGCCGATAAGGAAAACGACTCTCCTGCAATTCACTTTCTAGACGTGATGGGCGGCGGGGCGTTTACCAACGACCCAGACCTGGTGGAAGCACTGGTGATGGACGCCCCGAGTGTGATCGCCTGGTTGGAATCCCTGGGCGCGATGTTCGATAAGGACCCGGACGGAATCATGCGCACGATCCATGGCGGGGGCACAAGCCGTAAGCGCATGCACGCTGCCCGGGACTACACCGGCGCGGAGATCATGCGAACCCTGCGCGACGAAGTGCGCGCATTTGGCGATGGAGGCGACTCCAAAGGGGGAGCCACGGCTGCAATCCAGGTATGGGAGTTCCGCCCAGTGATCGAACTGCTCCTGGACGAGAAGGGCCGGGCTGCCGGGGCAGTGTTAAGAGATCTCGATACCGGAAGGCTGATGGTCGTGCACGCCAAAGCGGTCATCATTGCGACTGGGGGCAGCGGCCGGCTGCACTACCAGGGTTT
>DASQQR010000604.1:0-3869 GCA_035643335.1 Anaerolineales bacterium | reverse complement strand
TGAAGATACCGCTGAACGATTATCATTCTGTTAACCTCAGATTAAGACGCTATCCTAGAATTTGCAGCTGGCGTTTCGTTACATATTGCACTATGCGCCCTGTAGAAGTACAATCAGCCTTTCCCCGAGGCCCCCCAGATTGGAATGATCAAAAATCATGGGAGCACATCGGTTCCCCCTTCGTTGGGTTGGAATGGGATTCTTGAGAGATGATTTGCAGTCACAAAACACGCCATCTTTGCTGCCGTCGCGTTGAATTCGTACAAGAGCTTGTAAACTCCATTTTGTCAATTTTTATCAAACCCGGGTCACCGTACCCTCCTCTTAAACTCCCCTTTATTCATTAAAAAGCAGCTAAGGTTTCCAGACCAGTTGCGAGCTTCAAAGAATAGCCTCTTTCGCAACCTTAATAACGTCCTCTGTTTATCGCTGGCAGTCCCCGGAATTCTTCATAAAACCCTTCGCCTCTTCCGCATTCCTTCGCGCCCTCTGCTCTCAAAAAAAGGCGCCCCTCACCAGGTGCGCTTTTCGGGCAAACGGCCCGCTTAGCAGCCGTTACTGAAGTCGTTGATTCGAGTCAGAGCATTGTCTCCAGGAGAACGCCGCCTACTCCTGGCCGCCCATCAGCCTCGCTGCAAGGCACACTGGTTCCAGTTAGCGGATTTGCGCCTGTAAAGCCTCTTTGGCGAAAACCGCTATGAAGTTAATGCGAGCAGTATAAAGGATCTCCCCGCGGCTCGGAAATGCTCAAGCGCAAACTTGTATAATGACGATGTGCCTCGTGGACGCGAGTTTTTGGGATCGTCATCAGAATGTATTATAACGATCATTCTTTCCCACACTTCCATGCTCAGTACAGTGAATTTGAGGCTATCTATACTATAGAAAGCATCGAGGTATTGAGAGGTGAATTACCTCGTCGAGCTCATGTGATGGTTCTGGAATGGACCGCTCTACACAGATTCGAGCTAAAGGCCAACTGGGAGCTCGCTCGCAAAGGCCCACAGATTAATTCTATTGATCCGTTGGAATGACTGGAGATGGGTAAGATGAAAAAATTGGTCCGGGTCACGGAAGTTTATCTCCTGGAAGATTACAGATGTCGCTTGGTATTCGAGGATGGCACGGAGAAGGTTGTCAACCTGGAGCCCTATTTGCATGGACCCATATTCGAACCAATTCTACGTGACAAGAAGATGTTCCGCAGAGTGCAGGTGGTAGAAGGAACTATTGGCTGGGAGAATGGGGCCGATATTGACCCGGATGTCCTATACTATGATCTTCCACCGGCCTGGATGGAAGAGTCTGTAAACAGCTGAATTAAATTCAATCTCTGACTAAGCCTCGAGAATTGCCCGGTCAGTTTCGGGCCATTTATGCTTCTAAGGACCTCAACCACGCCGCTGAGCATTCAGCGTAACCATTAAAATCAGCGCCTCTGTGGTTCAGTATATCACATGTGGACAAAAAGACGGTCCATGGTCCACCGTCTAACCCGGCTAATTTGCTATTCGTTTCAATTCCAATCTTATTAACCAACACTTAAAAAGACCCTTCCCGGCGATTCGCCCTCATGCGCAAGATGGGTCAAAAGTGCCCCCGAATCACCCCTCCAGCCTCCCTTCTCACCATTTTGTGGGCCAAACTCACCCCCACCTCGCCCAATTTCGGCCCTTTGTCCAGTTCCGAATCGCTTAGCCAGGGCTTAATCTCGCCCCTCCGGCTATTCGTTTCCATTCGTTTTTCTAGCTGAAAAAGACTCAAAATTCCGCCTGCAAGAAGGCCCAATACCAGGCCACCAGCATGAGAGGGCCGCTCACCTGCAGCCGTCTGAAAAGCGTCCGGAAGGTGCCTGGTCCGAGCAGCTCAGGAGGCTTCAATAAGAGAGGCACGGTCAGAAGCCAATGCAGGAGGCCAGTTGCAAGCAAGACCGCGAAAACAGCCGGCCGGCGCGGGAGGCCTGACACGATCAGGAATGGGAGGGGGCTCAGCACCAGCAGCCCAGCACACCAAGCGATGGACCTGCGTTTGCCCAGGTGCTGGACCAATCCCTTGAGGCCCAGGGCCTGATCGGCGTCAAAATCACGCAGCTGGTTGCAGAGGTGCACAGCCACGGCGAAAAGGCTTGCCAGGGGATAGATGATCAAGACACGCGGGTCGAAGCGGTCCAGGGCTACCAGGACCCAAACGGGGAAAGACGGGTAATTGACGACATAGGGCAGCCAGCTAAAGACGTTGCGCTTCAGTTTTGCGCTGTAAAGGACCCCCATGCCGGCGCCCAGGAGAAGCAAAAGCCCGGTGAGCAACGATATGGAAGCCGCCAAAAGCAAGCCCAGGCAGAGCAGAATCGAGGCAATGGCGGCGGCTTGCCAGGGGCGGTTGGCCCCAGCCGGGATCGCCCGCCAGGGTTTGGTCACTTTGTCCAGCCGCCAGTCGAATACTTCGTTAAACACGCCGACGCTGGCCTGGGCGGCGGCCATAGCCAGCACCAAGGGAATGGAGAACGCCAGGCGCGGGAAGCTGGAAAGGGTCAGCCCAGCCAGAATCCAGGTAATCAGGCTGAAAATGATCACCGCGGTTGGGTGTGTCAAAGCGATGATCGCCTTAATCTTGCTGTTTCCCACCCAGACGCGCTCGTACGGGATGCTCTCACCAACCGGCAATGGCTGAGGCATGCTTCACAAGCCAGCCTTTACCTCCAGCCAGGCAGTCAGTATCCGGAGGACCAGGCCGGTGGCCAGGATGACGATCAGGTTATCATCTACTTTTCGATCCCTGATGAAATAGAGTGGCAATATTTCAACCATGGAGGCAACCAGGCAGGGGAGGGTGCTCAGCAGCAGCAGGGTAAGTGGAGGCAGGCCGGCCGAGGCGAATAACAATACCAGCGTTGCCAGAGACGAACCGGCAAAGAAGGACACGGAGCCTACAATGGTCTTGTGCGCGTGCCAGGGCCATTTTCGCTTGCCATACGCTGCCCCCAGGAAGCCCGCCAGCCCGTCCCCGACGACCCAGATGACGGTAGTGAGCAAGGTTATGAACTTCGAACCGCTCAGGAGCAGCACGAGCATCACGCCAATGGCGGCAAAGGAAATGCGCCGGCCGTAAATGAAGAAGGCCAGGGCGTAAAGCGCGCCGGCCAGGAGGAACCATTTCGGCTCCAGCAGGAGCAACGCAATGATCCCCAGCCCGCCACCCAGCAGGTGGTAGAGCTTGCGGAGGAAATGGCTCTCGAAGACTCTTTCAACCAGCGATCCCAGCATGGCCGGAGTCCCTCCGAAGGCGGATTCTGCCGCTATCTTGACGAGAGCGAGGCCTTGATTTTGCCTCCCCGAGGGCGGACGGCCATGGCGGCCAGCGTCTCACGCATACGGATGGTGACAGCGATGGACAATCCCAGCGAGAGCAGGTAGAAGGTGCCATAGGGGATCAAAAAGACCCTGGGCAGGCCATAGGCGAGCGCGGTAAAGATCAAAAACAAGGCGCCCTGCAGCCAAATCCAGACTCGCAGCCTGGGCAGGTAGTCTTGGTCCGTGTTTTGACGGCGGGCAGCGCTCTCGAGCCATAGAAAGAAAAGCCCGAAGAACAAGAACTCGGCGCTCAGCAGCAACTGGTCGAACCAGGCCGGAGGAGCAACTCTACTCCACAGGTTGATCCAGGAGGGAAGCGGCCACAGGATCTCCACCCCGTTGAACCAGACCACCAGATCGAGCAGGATGTGCATCAAGATGCCGGCGCCTAAGCCCAGACCCAGGTCGCCCCAGCGCGGCTGTTTGGCCACCCATGCGACCAGGTAGAAAACAGCCGCAACCGCCAGGGCGGTGAAGAGGCTATGGGTATAAGTGCGGTGCAGACCTGCGGTGGGGAGA
>DASQQR010000603.1:0-2946 GCA_035643335.1 Anaerolineales bacterium | reverse complement strand
AGCATGAAACCCGTCGCCACCGGGTTGCCGGTCCACTCCCCCAAGCGCTCATCCCCCACTTCCCGCCTCAGCCGTCCGACCTGATGCTGGCTGCGCTGGTCGGGCCAGACGATCGCCGGGCGCAAGACCCTGCCATGGTTGTCCAGGCAGACCGTCCCATGCATCTGCCCCGAAAACCCGATTGCCGCCACCTCTCCGCCCGAGGCGCCGGCTTGCGCCAGGGCCGCGCCCATCGTCTCGATGGCCGCCTGGTACCAGGCCTCGGGGTTTTGCTCGGCCCAGCCAGCGTGGGGCATCTCAAGCGGATATTCTTTGGCAGCCAACCCCAGTACGTCCCCTTCGGGCTCCAGCAGGAGCGCCTTGATCCCGGATGTGCCCAAGTCAACCCCCATGAGAAGGGATGGTGGCACCCTTCACCTCCTCGAACGCATGCGCTGCCGGGTTTGCCACAACATGCGAAAATAGTGGATGGTATGCCGTAAGGGGTTGATATGACTGCGCTCGCCAGCATAGATCGTGCGGATGGGCACCCACTCGAGGATATAGCCGCGCTGCACGCAGACCACGATCATCTCCACTTCAAATTCAAATCCGGATTCCCGGCTAGAGAGCATGGCCTCCATCAGCCGGCGACTGATCAAACGGTATCCGGACTGGTTATCCCGATCCGGTTGGCCCAACGCCCAGGAGAAACTCCAGCGACCAAAAGTATTGGTCAGGCGGCGCACCAAGGGAATTTTCGAAAAGTCCCGAGCGCCGATAATCAGGTCTGCCGGGTGTTCCTGGTAGCGATCCATGAATTTGGGAATCTCGGCCGGGTCGTGCTGCCCATCCGCATCCAGCGTGATGACGGCCTGGTAGCCTTCCTGAATGGCGTATCGAAACCCAGCTCGCAGGGTCACGCCTTTACCCTGGTTGGGGGAGTGGCGCAGCACCAAGGCGCCGGCGGCTTCAGCCCGAGCGGCGCTGTCATCGGTCGAACCGTCGTCCACGACCAGCACAGGCAGCTGCAAACAGGCGGCCGATACCACATCCGTGATGTGGCGCGCCTCGTTGTAAGCTGGAATAAGCGCCAGAATTCGCGGCGGCTCTGTGCTGTCCTGGCTGGACGCTTCGCCTGGTTTCATAGAATTGTTCACAGAGGCCATAACAGGATCACCGGGATTTGTACTGCGAACAGTCTTTCTCAGCATAGCTTGTTTCTGATCCGGTCCAAAACTACCGGAGGCCGAGAAGAAACCGCAAAAATAAATTATACCCTGCAGGAGAATCGCCACGGTCCATTGAATCTGGACGCTTCGCTATATGGTGTGGCAGAGGTTGGATTTGATGAGCTAAGTGTCACAAAGTGAAGGCGCGTTTCGGGGAGACGCCGGGCAGCAAATGGATCCTGCTGACAATCAATCGAACGAAGATGAGGGCAGTGCCGAGCTGCCAGGTGCCCTGGAGGGCAGGATCAACGATCAATTCCTTTCTGCCGAAACGGTTGACAAACTGCAGGCGACCGTCCTTGAAGGCTTCCTTGGGATCCAGGCCTCCCCGCTGGCATAGATCCAAGTGCAAAGTGCCCAGGATTTCATGCATCAGGCCGTTGCGCATCCATTGAGCAACGCGACGCTTGCAGGTCTGGTAGGAGGGATAACAGTACGGCAGCTGGTACCAGGGAGCAGCGGTTATCATTTTCCAGAGGATACCCTCCAGGACGGCGCGCGGGTCGGCCGGGGGGCGACCAGGGGAGCCAGGCGGGGGCGGCGGGGGGAAGAGCGGCTGAAGGATCTGCCACTGTTCGTCAGTGAGGTGAAAGGGTGCGGTTTCAGGGTCCATGGGATTTTGAGGTTTTGAGATTATGAATCAAAAACGAAGGGAAACGAATGGGGGAAGTGAGGGCACGGGAGGAGGAGCGACATGGTCAGGATCAGCGATTTTAGGTTGGTGGAAGGAAGTTCGGAACCCTTCGACCAGGCTTAGGGCAGGGGTTGGAAAGAATGGAGGGCTGGATACATTTATAAAACATGTCGTATGAAAGCCGCAAGCCCCAATTTCGGGAAATTAATTACAGTTTTGTCAGGTTATGGCTATCCTGATAACAAACATGCCGCTAAGAAAGTTAAAGATTGCGGCAATCTGCGATTGCTTCATTTCGTTCGCAGCATTTTTTGTTTCTTCCACGCTGAAAAGCGCCCAAGGGCTGTGGCGATACTCGCAATGAAAACGATAAAGCTGGGGATTCGAGACGAAATTCACAAAACCCTTGACTCTTCAGGACCTCTCTGGTATTATAACGACAAACCGGTCTGCACTACAAACCAGTTGGCTATCGGAGATAGAACGTGAAAGATCGAATTGACCAGGCCATCCGACGCACACAGCAATATTGGAGCATCGACGGCATTCCAGAACTTATATTCGGGGGGATCTTCATGCTCCTGGGCATCTATTTCCTGATCCAGGCGGCTTTACCCCCTGACTCGCTGTTCTCCGGCCTGTTCAGCATGGCTTTCGTTTTCATCGTTCTGGGTGGTGTTTTTTTGGCACGTCGCCTGATCGATTCCCTCAAAACGCGATTGACCTACCCGCGAACCGGGTACGTCGCATACAAGCGCAGCCGGGGCAAGGATTGCTGGATCGCCGGGGCGTTCGCAGTCGTTATCGCTGGGGTCGTCTCCGCTTTTTTCATCCTATCTCCCAGCTATATGGCGTGGATTCCCGGGGTAACCGGTATCCTCCTTTCGGGGTTCTTAGTGGTGATCGGATACCGGCTTGCGCTTTGGCGTTTTTACGGACTAGCAGCCATATCACTCATGCTTGGGGTGGGCATATCCCTGTCTCGCATCAGCAACGACCCTGGGCTGGCCATCTTTTACGGAGTTATGGGCCTCGCCGGAATCATCTCCGGGGCCTTAACCCTGCGCGACTACCTGCAAAACAACCCGCCTGCTCAAGAGG
>DASQQR010000602.1:0-11142 GCA_035643335.1 Anaerolineales bacterium | reverse complement strand
TCACGCACCACGCCAACGACAATCAGCAGGCCCGCGGAAGAGACCAGCAACAGGTTGGCATTCCTGGCGAGTGGGAACACCAGTTCAAGCAACCACGGCAAAATGGCAACAATACCTAAGAAAAGCGCTCCTGGGAAGGTGATACGACGCAAAACGCGGGTTAAGTATCTTTGAGTAGGCGCGCCCCGGCTGACGCCGGGGATTTGGGCGCCGACCTTCTTTAAGTTCTCACCGTAATTTTGCTGTGAGAACAAGACATCGGTATAGAAGAAAGTGAATCCCACCACCATAACGAAGTACAAGATCCAGTAGGCATTACTATTGCCACCGAATGTGTTCTGCATGCTGATGGCCAGGTTCTTGACCCATGCAGTCTGAGAACCAGCAAAGAAGCTGGCGATAATGGCCGGAAAAGTCAGCAAGGACTGGGCGAATATCAAGGGGATCATGCCCGCCAGATTGACGCGCAAGGGCAGCGTACCTTTGACCGGCATCGACATGCGATTGCCCACCCGCCTCCCCGGATACATCACCGGAACGTTGCGCTGGCCTTGCTGCACGTATACGATGGCGAAGATCGTAAGCGTGGTGAAGATCAGCAAGAGGGCAATCCCAGGAATGCGGTTTTGCTGGTCGGCAAGAATACTACCAATATTCGCCGGCACGCGAGAGACAATGCCGGCAAAAATGATCAGGGATAACCCCTGGTTACGGATACCGTATTCCGAGATCAACTCGCCCAGCCAGATGGCAAACATCGTCCCGGCGGTCATACTGAAGATAACCGCCAGGGAAGGCAAGAGATCCGGACCGGTGAAACCGAAGTTACGCAGAACCGGTTGGCCACCGGCGAACTGGCTGAACAGGTTGATCTGACCGATGGCCTGGAGGGCCGCCATGGGTACCGCCAAAATGTAGGTCCACTTCTCCATCCACCTCTGTCCCTCCCGGGGGTCTTCTTCCATACGTTGTTGGAGGGCTGGGATAATGGGCACCAGCAATTGGAGAATAATTTGGGCGGTAATATACGGATACACACCCATGGCCAGCACGGAGAAATTCGAGACCGTGCCGCCCGACAGAAGGTCGAGCAGGCTAAACAGAGTGCCGGCTGCACCGCCACCCGCCAAGATTTGGGAAATAACCGCTCGATTCACCCCAGGTACCGGGACATGGGCCGCAAAACGGTAGATGGCCAAAAGAGCGACTGTGATGAGCAACTTACGCCGAATGTCCTGGGCTGTCCACAAGTACCGCCATGCAGACCGCTTCATTTGATGACTCCTTATCCGCTACTTAAAGTGGCAGTAACTCCACAGTACCACCAGCGGATTCAATTTTCTCGCGCGCACCCTTAGAAATGCGATGCACTTGTACTTTCAATTTAACGTTCACGTCGCCTCTTCCCAAGAGGACCACAGGATATCTGAGATCACGAAGAATCCCAGCATCGACAAGCATTTCTGGAGTGACTTCACCGCCGGCAGCGAAACCTGCCAACTGATCCAGGTTGACCTCGGCAAATTGGACCCGGTTCAGCACAGTCATACCCTTGCCCCTTACAAATGGTAGGCGACGGTAGAATGGAAGATTTCCACCCTGGTGATACAGCGGTGGACCACCACCCGCTCGGGCTCCCTGCCCTTTGGTGCCGCGCCCAGCGGTCTTACCTTGACCAGCAGCAATGCCGCGTCCTACCCTTTTGCGTTCCTTTTTAGAACCTTCGTTTGGTTTTAGATCGTGCAACTTCATGTTTTACACCTACTGTTCTTCCACATGAACCAGATGACCAATTTTATCCAACATACCGCGTAATGAGGGGCCATCTATGTGTTCAACCGTCTGGTTGACCCGATGTAAGCCGAGAGCCCGGACTGTGTCTTTTTGGCGTTGTGCGTAGCCAATAGGGCTTTTGACCAGAGTTATTTTGACGACTCTCTCTGCCTGCTTCTTCTTAGGCATTCCGCTTTCTCCGCTCCCAAAATGGCAACAAATCCTTTGGAGATTTGCCGCGCAAGGCTGCCATATCCTGAGGGGACTTAAGTTGGTCCAGAGCCTGCATCGTCGCATATACGACGTTGAGCACGTTGCTACTGCCGAGGGACTTTGTCAGAATATCGGAGACCCCGGCCACTTCCACAACTGCCCGGACACCGCCACCTGCAATCACCCCGGTTCCGGGAGAGGCTGGTTTGAGTAATACCTTGGCGCCAGCGACATTGCCGATAACTTCATAGGGTATGGTGGAACCAAAGAGGGATACAGAATGCATATTGCGTCTTGCCCTCTCAGAGGCCTTGCGCATTGCATCTGGGACAGAGTTCGCTTTTCCGATGCCAACGCCAACGCTTCCCCGCTTATCTCCGGACACCATGGTCACACGAAAAGAAAAGCGGCGACCGCCCTTAACCACTTTGGCTACGCGGGAAATTTCGATCACGCGTTCATCGATCTCTTGCTCAAATTCCGAACCTTGATAATTCGCCATAGATTTCTCCTAAGAGGCCGGCTAGAATTGCAGGCCAGACTCGCGGGCGCCTTCCGCCAAAGCCTTCACCCGACCCATGTAACGGTAGCCACCGCGATCAAAAATTACCTCACTGATACCCTTTTGATTAGCGCGCTCGGCCAGCGCCTCTCCAACCAGGCGAGCTTGCTCCGTCTTGTTTTTTCCTTTTATCTGAGGCCGAAGCTTCCCATCCAGGGTTGAGGCCGAGACAATCGTGTTCCCAGATTCATCGTCGATCACCTGGGCGTAGATTTCGGTCAAACTTCGGAAGATGTTTAAGCGCGGCCGTTGAGACGTGCCACTTACATTTTGGCGAACCCGAATATGCCGCCTCAATCGAGCTGCATTGCGAGATTTATTACTAGCCATGTTACTATACCTTACCCGCTTTACCCGCCTTGCGGCGAATTCTTTCATCAATATACTTAATGCCTTTGCCCTTGTAGGGCTCCGGAGGCCGGACTTTACGAATATCTGCTGCCACCTGTCCCACTACCTGCTTGTTGTATCCCATGACCTTGATCTGGCGTGTCCGAGCATCAACTTCAAACGAAATGCCCTCCGGTGGTTCTACCGTGATTGGGTGAGAGTAGCCCACATGCAAGATAAGGTCGTTGTTTTCAACATCAGCGCGGTAGCCCACGCCGTTGATCTCCAAGACTTTCTCGAACCCAGAGCTAACACCAATCACCATATTATTGATCAATGCGCGGGTCATGCCGTGGAGCGCGCGATGGGTACGCTCGTCCGACGGCCGTTCGACAATAATGGCACCATCATCCATGGAAATCTTCATTTCCGCCGGAAAAGTATGCTCCATTTCACCTTTCGGTCCCTTTATCTGCACACGCGTACCCTTGATTTTCACATCAACACCTTTCGGCACAACCACTGGCATACGTCCGATTCGTGACACTGTCATACCTCCTGCAATGGCAGATCATCCAAATGTGATCTCTCGACTCGCTACCATACCTTACAGACGACCTCGCCACCCAGACCCAGCTGGCGCGCCCGATTGCCTGTCATAACACCTTTGGGAGTGGACATAATGGCAACTCCCATACCCGACAATACCCAGGGGATCTCACGCTTCCCCGTATAAACTCGCCGTCCGGGCCGGCTGATCCTCTCCAAGCCCGTAATCACAGGGCGGCGATGGCGGCGCTCACCCACATATTTCAGCCGGATTCGCAGGACTTTCAGGCCGGGGCGAGCACCGTCAACGACCTCATAGCTACTAACAAAACCCTCCTCTTTGAGGATCTTAGCAATCGCCTCCTTCATTTTAGAGCTGGGCATGGCTACCAAGGTGTGGCCAGACAGCAAAGCATTTCGGATGCGAGTCAGCATATCAGAAATAGGATCATTTACACTCATATTGAAATTCCTCCATTCACCTACCAGGAAGATTTCACGACGCCAGGGATTTTACCCTCAAGCGCCAACTCGCGAAAACATATCCGGCACAGACCAAAGCGGCGGATGTAGCCGCGCGGGCGTCCACAGCGTTTGCACCGATTTCGCACGCGGGTGGGATACTTACGATGCTTTTCGCGTTCAATCATTGATTTCTTCGCCATGCACTATCTTTCCTTCCTAAAAGGCATTCCCAGCATATTAAGTAGCTGACGGCCTTCTTCATCGGTACGCGCCGAGGTAACAATGGTTATCTCCATGCCACGAACCTTATCAATTTGATCATAGTCGATTTCTGGAAAAACCAGTTGTTCCCTTAGTCCGAGGGTATAGTTTCCGCGGCCATCAAAAGAGTTCGGCGATACACCGCGAAAGTCCCTCACTCTCGGCAGAGCAATATTCACAAGGCGATCGTAGAAGGCCCACATCCGCTCCCCCCGCAAGGTAACCTTAACGCCGATTGAGCGACCTTCACGCAATTTAAAGTTCGCAATGCTCTTGCGAGCTTTCGTGACCACCGGTTTTTGGCCCGTGATTTTGGTCAAATCCTCCACCGCGGCATCCAAAGCCCTAGCATTATCCAAGGCTTCTCCGACTCCAATGTTCACCACGATCTTCTCAATACGCGGCAATTCCATGACGTTATCCAAGTTTAATGACTTGAACAATGCCGGAGCAACCTCATCTCGATATCTTTCTTTCAGCATGTGCGCCATATAATGCACTCCTACCCGGGATTAGTCAATCAACGAACTGCAATTCTTGCAGATACGATGGACCTCTCCGGCCTCACGCTGGACTCCAACCCTGGTCGGCTCGTCGCAGCTGGGACAGACGAGCATCACATTTGAAATATGCACTGGAGCCTCAAATTCGATAATGCCTGGCGCCATCGTTCGGCCTTGGGCTTGAACCTGGCTTTGGTGTTTCTTGCGCACGTTCACGCCTTGAACCACAACGCGGTCCTCGTCCGGCAGCACTTTGATAACTTCGCCGCGTTTTCCCTTATCCTCGAAACGACCGCTAATCACTTCAACAATGTCACCTTTTTTAATTTTCACTTTCACTTTGCTCACTCCAGCCCTGGCAACGGCTAAAGCACCTCAGGTGCCAGGGATACAATTTTCATGAATCCTTTTTCGCGCAATTCGCGAGCAACCGGGCCGAAGATGCGGGTTCCCCTCGGATTACGGCCATCGGTATCCAAGACAACAGCTGCGTTGTCATCAAAGCGGATGTAAGACCCATCTTCTCGGCGCCATTCCTTAGCACAGCGAACGATCACGGCGCGGACCACGTCACTCTTCTTCACGGAGCCTTGCGGGGTGGCCGCTTTGACCGTGGCCACAACCACATCGCCAATCCGGCCATATCGGCGGCTTGATCCACCGATTACATGGATGACCAGCAGCTCTCGGGCGCCGGTATTGTCAGCCACCTTCAAGCGGCTTTCCTGCTGGATCATTCTTCGCCCTCCATGTCGATCTCCTCGACCTGCTCGGATTCATTCGATTGCCCATCAGAATCCTCAACTTCTTCCGACTTCCCCGCCGACAACCGAGATTCGTCTTCGGTCTCTTCAGAGAGCTCGGGTTGTTTCAATATCTGCTCCGCGACCTCGCGCTCCTCCAGGATAACTTCGGGTTCTCCGGCCGCAATGTCCCGGTGCAAGATCTCTGCGACAACCCAATGTTTATGACGGGAAATTGGGCGACTTTCCACGATCAAGACCTTGTCACCCACCTCACAACCCAGTTCATCATGGACCATGACGCGCTTGAAGCTGTGGACCACCTTTTGATAAAGCTTATGGCGATAGGTGCGGCTAATCTCGACGACTGCCGTTTTATCCATCTTATTGCTCGTGACGACCCCGGTTAAGCGGCGACGATTGTTCATTCTTCACCTTCTTCTACCCAGGTGGCAAGCTCTCGTTCCCTCAGAACAGTCAGCATCTGGGCTATGGTTCGACGAGTATAACGCAGGCGGTTATGATCCGTGAGCTCACCTGTCGCCTGTTGGAAACGCAGATTCATCAACTCCTCACGATGATCCAGCAGGCGTGACCGGATTTCCTCGTCAGAAAGTGCTCGAAGCTCGGAGATATCCACTATTCGCCTCCTGTGACATCATAGCGGCCCACGATTTTGGTTTTAACGGATAGCTTGTACGAGGCCAGCCGAAGAGCTTCCTTGGCCACATCTTCCGCCAATCCGCCGCCGACTTCGAACATGATGCGTCCTGGTTTGACAACCGCAACCCAGTACTCTACGTTGCCTTTTCCCTTACCCATGCGAGTCTCAGCAGGCTTTTGTGTAACTGGTTTATCCGGGAAAACGCGGATCCAAACCTTGCCGCGTCGCTTAAGGGCACGTACGATGGCACGTCTGGCAGCTTCAATCTGCCGGGCAGATACCCAGCCGGGCTCCAAAGCTTGCAAGCCGTATTCACCGAAGTGGACCTCCACACCTCGTTGTGCCTTTCCTTTCATCCGGCCACGCATCTGCTTACGATATTTAACACGTTTTGGCATTAACATAATAAAACCTCAAAGAATTCAATCCAACCTGGCGGTAACTGGAGCAAGGACTTGATGCTGCTCAAAAGCCTGCTACATTGAAATCACTCGCTAACGTACACACCCTCACTTGATTCGGCCATTTCCTCGATCTCGGGAAGGACTTCACCTTTGTAGATCCATACCTTGACACCAATTTGACCGTAGGTTGTACTCGCCTCAGTCTGGGCATAGTCGATGTCCGCACGCAGAGTCTGGCGCGGCACCCGGCCCTCGCGCATGTTCACTGTGCGGGCCATTTCGGCACCGCTAAGGCGACCTCCAACCTCAACTCGAACGCCTTCTGCTCCCTGGCGCATAGCTTGCTGGATCGCACGCTTCATTGCCCGGGAGTAGCTAATACGGCGTTGAAGTTGGTCGGCGACATTATTGGCAACCAGGTAAGCGTCCATATCCGGAGATTTAATCTCTTTTACATCAAGATCAATCTTCTTGCCCACCAATGCCTCCAAATTGGCACGCAGCTTCTTTACGTTTTCGCCCTTGCGGCCAATCAATACGCCTGGTTTGGCAGTGTGAACCGTTATCTTTACTTTCCCAGGAAAGCGCTCAATCTCTATCCGAGAAACGCCCGCTCGGGGCGATTCGTCCCGAACCATCTCCCGGATTTCAAAATCCTGGTGCAATTGATTGACGTAGTTCTCGCCCTCGGCGTACCAGCGGCCTTCCCAAGTCTTGTTGATTTTCAGCCGAAATCCAGTTGGATGTACTTTACGACCCATTATCTCTCCTTAAGTTCGTGTAAGTGCCCTTTTCCACAACGAAATATGATCCCAGATAATTTAATACTCGCGTTCTCGCAAAACTACAGTTATATGCGAGGAGCGCCTTAAAATCGGCTTGAACCGGCCGCGGGCCCCAAACCTGCGCCAGCGCCGAGTTGGAGCGGTATCGGCAAAAATGCGGTAGACATACAGGTCATCCCGGCTAATGCCAAAGTTTTCCTCGGCGTTTGCCATAGCGGAAGTCAAGACCTTTGACACCGGGCCAGCAGCGCGATTGGGCGTGAACCTTAAGATGTCCAAAGCTTCCAGTACGCCCTTTCCTCGCACCAGATCAACCACAAGGCGCACTTTTTGTGGAGAAATGGGTATATGGCGAGCATGCGCACGAATATCCTCTGCCATGAACTACCTCCGGATCCTCTTTTCAGCGACATGTCCGCGGAAAGTGCGAGTCGGGGCAAACTCTCCCAGGCGGTGTCCAACCATGTTCTCAGTTATATAGATGGGCACGTGGCGACGACCATCATGGACGGCGATGGTATGGCCCACCATCTGAGGAAAAATCATGCTGGCGCGATTCCAGGTACGAATAACCTTTTTCTCACCCCGTTCGTTCATGACCTCTATTTTGCTCAACAGTTTTGGGTCCACGTAGGGGCCCTTTTTCAAAGATCGTCCCATAATCTGTTCTCCAATCTAATCCTACCTCGGCGCGTATACAGGATGTCGCAATCCGCGCGAGGCCTATCTACGGCGTTTCTTGCCCCGTTTACGGAGGATGTATTTATCGGTTTGCTTATTGCGACGCGTCTTAGCTCCCAAGGTCGGTTTGCCCCAAGGACTCTTGGGCCCCGGCAGACCAATTGGCTGGCGACCTTCGCCGCCACCGTGGGGGTGGTCGCGGGGTGACATCGCAGAGCCACGAACGGTTGGCCGGATGCCCATGTGGCGCTTGCGACCGGCTTTGCCGAGTTTGATGTTGCTATTATCCAGGTTGCCTACCTGACCAATGGTTGCGTAGCATGCCTGGCGAACCAGTCGCACTTCACCAGAAGGTAGTCGCACCTGAGCATAGTCGCCCTCTTTCGCCAGGATCTGGGCTGCGCCGCCTGCAGCCCTTACGAGCTTACCGCCCCGGCCTTCCTGAAGCTCAACGTTATGAACCATCGTGCCAACAGGGATATTGGCAATCGGCAAGCTGTTACCAGCACGAATATCGGCATCCGGTCCTGCCATGACAACATCATCTACGCGCAAGTCCAAAGGAGCAATAATATAACGTTTTTCGCCATCGACGTAATTCAACAATGCAAGACGAGCGGTCCGGTTTGGATCATATTCGATCGCTGCGACCCTGGCCGGGATATTGCGTTTATCACGCTTGAAATCCACCAGGCGGATGTGCCGGCGGTGACCACCACCGCGGTGACGCACTGTAATGCGGCCATACATATTGCGTCCACCGCGTTTGCGGTTCGGCACAATCAAGGAGGGCTCGGGGGTAGTCTTGGTAATCTCTTCGAATGTATGACCGGTCATACCTCGTTGACTTGGCGTAACCGGCTTATATTTCTTAACAGCCATTAGCGTACTCCCTCAAAGACTTCGATGCGGTCGCCCGGAGCGAGCGTGACCACCGCCTTTTTGTAACCACTGCGGCGAACCATGACCCGACGGCTGCGCCATCTGCGACTGCGCTTTGCCGGTACATTCATCACATTTACGCCTGTTACTGAAACGTCAAAGAGTGTCTCCACCGCATCTTTGATCAAGCCTTTGGTGGCATCATCGGCTACCTCGAAGACATATTGATTGAGAAAACCGCTTTGGTAGTTGGACTTCTCCGTAATTATCGGACGGAGGAGCACATCATGTATCGTGGTCATATCACTCTCACTATCCTAAATACGATGCAATCACTTCTAATGCCTGAACAGGCAAAATGACTTTATCGTAACCCAAGAGATCACGAATATTCAGGTAATTTGCCATCAGCATCTTGACATCAGGGACATTATTTATAGAGCGCCTCACCAGGTCGTATGTTGCATCTTTTTCAGACATTAAGATCAAAACGCTCGCATCCCCGACCAATCCATTTAGGGCTTGAACCATGAGGCCAGTCTTTGCTTCCGAGAGTACCAGCTCTTCCAGAACGACGATATCATTCTCGGCAGCCTTGGCGGATAGGGCAGAGCGTAGCGCGGCTCGACGCATCTTCCGGGGCATGTCCTTATCGTACTTGCGGGGTTTGGGCGTGTGAACCTTGCCGCCACCTACCCACTGGGGCGCCCGAATGGAACCCTGGCGTGCCCGACCTGTGCCTTTCTGGCGCCATGGCTTTCTACCACCACCGGAGACCTCGCTACGAGACTTGGTGTTATGCGTGCCGAGGCGGCCGTTTGCCATTTGCCGCTGGAAGGACTGGTGCATCAGATCAACGTTGATAGGAGCATCAAAGATCTTGGCGGGCAGGTCAAGTGAACGGACCTTGTTGCCCTGCATATCTAATACATCAACTTTCATAATATCGACTCCCTCTACCTCTTGCGAGCCTCATTAATCACGATAACACTTCCCTTTGGACCGGGGACCGCGCCACGAACCGCAAGCAGGTTGCGGTCAGCGTCGACCAAGACCACCCTAAGGTTCTGAACGGTGACTCTTTCGTGCCCCATGTGACCTGGACCGCGTGAGCCCTTGAAGACCCGGCCTGGAGTAGTCGTGGAGCCGCGAGATCCAGGAGCACGCCACCGATCTGATTGCCCGTGGGTCTTGGGACCACCCGCAAAGCCATGGCGCTTGACAGCGCCAGCAAAGCCCTTCCCCTTGCTGGTTCCGGTCACATCGACACTTTCACCTACGGCAAACACATCGCCAACGTTTACCGTGTCGCCTTCCTTAAGCTGTGAATCGCTAACCCCGAATTCCCGCAAATACCGTAAAGGGGGTAAATTATTCCTTTTAAGATGTCCAAGACGCCCACCAGTCAAACGTTTCGGTTTGATCTCATCAAAGCCGAGTTGCACAGCAGAGTAACCATCCGTCTGGGCGGTGCGAATTTGGGTAACATAGCATGGCCCAGCTTCGATAAGAGTGGCCGGTATCGCGACACCGTTCTCGTCGAAAATCTGGGTCATGCCGATCTTCTTTCCTATCAGCCCTTTTAACATCTCGGTTTTCTCCTATCTATCAAGTTTCAAGGGACTGTCAGCCTGGGCATGCTGCATCATCCCCGTCGGTAGTGTAGTCAGCCATTTGGTCGCGGATCTTTGTAATCCTAAGCTCGCGCACGGAAACGCTCTTGCACTACCTCAAGATCCCTGGACAATACCTAAAAACCAATAAAAAGAACCAATCAATCCTCTAAATCTTGATTTCGATATCTACACCAGCAGGCAGATTCAACCGCATCAGCATATCGATGGTCTTGGAATCCGGATCCAAGACGTCAATCAACCGATTGTGTGTGCGTATCTCAAAGTGTTCATGAGAATCCTTGTCGATAAAAGTGGAACGGCGGACCGTAAACCGCTCAATCTTTGTGGGCAGAGGTACGGGACCTACAACCCGAGCTCCAGTACGCTCCGCAGTTTCGACGATGCGTTTGGCGGATTGATCCAAAACTCGGTGATCATATGCCTTGAGGCGGATGCGAATCTTTTGCTTGGCCATATTCCACCTATTCGACGATCTTGGTGATCACGCCGGAAGCGACGGTGAGACCACCTTCACGAATAGCGAACTTCGAGCCCTGTTCCAGGGCCACGGGCACGATCAACTCGACTTTCAAGTTGACGTTATCGCCCGGCATGACCATCTCCACCCCTTCCGGCAGGGAGATGGTGCCGGTCACATCCATGGTGCGGATGTAGAACTGTGGCCGGTATCCTTCGAAGAACGCCTTGTGC
>DASQQR010000601.1:0-5351 GCA_035643335.1 Anaerolineales bacterium | reverse complement strand
ATAATCAGCGGAGGAGATATGGGAAACATACACCTGGGTGTAAATATGGAGTTCATCCGTTCACACGATCAATCCTTTACCTGGGGCGTTGAAAAGGCCGCGGAAATTGGTTATGAGTACATTGAGCCGATGGTGCATTGGGGACGCGAATTGTTGAGCGAAGCTGGTTATTTCCACAGCGTTTCCATGTACGATGACCCATTATGGGTGCGTGAATTGTGCGATAAGCACCATATCAAACTCTCGGGCCTCTCTGCGCATACACCCCTTTGCAAACCGGAGATCAGCGTCGAATATCTTAAACAAGCCATCCGCTGGGCAGCCGACGCTGGCGCTCCGGTTGTAAATACGGACGAGGGCCCCAAACCTCTTTGGACCACCAAAGAGATGGACTACGCCCTAATGACTTACACCTTAACTGAGGCTGCCCAGGTAGCAGAAAGGCATGGCATTAAGATCGGTCTCGAACCCCACCAGCAATACTCCAAATCCATGGAGGGACTGGACAGTATTTATGCCTTGGTGAAATCACCAAGCATAGGAATTAACTACGATACTGGCAACAGCTATCTGGCTGGCACGACCGATACCTATGAGTGGCTCACTCATGTGCTGGATCGTCTGGTGCATCTGCATGCGAAAGATATCAGCATAGCGCAAAGTGATGAAAAACTTGGAAAGGTCACCGGTACTCCGACCGGTTGCGCTTGTGGCGATGGGCTCGTGGATTGGGAGCGCATAATCGACAATGTGAAAGAATGCCGTAACGATATCGTCTTCAGCGTTGAATGTGGTACTGTGCCTGACGCCATTCGGAGTTACGAACATTTAAGCAAGCTGATCTAGATTTAGCCCATTCGGTTGAGGGATACTTTAAACGCGGCAGCGTCACGGATATCTCCGGCACAGTCAGCCCCATGAGCTACAACAACACAGACGTGAGACGTGAAACGTGAGGCGTAATGCGTAATTCGTAATACGTGAGGGCCGTGCGGCAAGTATAAGAGGGAAAAATCGGGGTGATTTGTGACTTTCGTCTCTGGTAAAAAGTGACCTTATTGTATTGACTATGTGAAAAATCCCGCTTATGCTCAGTAGCAGGGGCAGTGTTCTTTAATTTAGACAACGCTCTAAGGGTCTGTCTTGGTGATCTTGATGGATGGTTGTGAGCGCAATTGCGCTCACAACCATCCATCAAATTCGTGTTGATGTACTATTAAGGAGTCGAATATGGATCCTCTTCTACTGGCGCGGTTGCAGTTTGGCATCACAACCGTCTACCACTTCTTCTTTGTTCCACTCACCTTAGGGCTTTCTGTACTGGTCGCATTGATGGAAACGATCTACGCCAGGACAGGACAGGAAGTCTACAAAGAAATGACCAAGTTCTGGGGGAAATTGTTCTTGATCAATTTCGCTATGGGGGTGGTCACCGGCATTGTGCAGGAATTTCAATTTGGCATGAACTGGTCGGAGTACTCCCGCTTCGTCGGGGATATCTTCGGGGCGCCGCTGGCGATCGAAGCCTTGTTGGCCTTCTTCCTGGAATCCACCTTCCTGGGAGTGTGGATTTTCGGCTGGGAACGCCTCTCCAGGGGCCTGCACGCGGCGGTCATGTGGCTGGTGGCGATTGGGTCCAATCTCTCGGCCCTGTGGATTTTGATCGCCAATTCATTCATGCAGGAGCCGGTTGGCTACGCCCTGCAGAACGGGCGGGCGGAGATGCGGGACTTCGTCGCCCTGATCTTCAACCCAAACGTGTGGGTGCAGTTCCCCCACACTGTGTTGGCCGGGTTCACCACCGGAGCTTTTTTCGTGATGGGAATCAGCGCGTATCACCTGATCCGCAAAAAGAACCCGGACTTCTTCCAGCGCTCTTTCCAGATGGCAGCGATCGTGGGGACGATCTCGATCGTTATGGTGATCCTGGACGGGCACAGCCAGGCGCAACACATGGTCGACACGCAACCCATGAAGATGGCGGCTGCGGAAGCACTGTGGGATAGCCAAAATCCGGCATCTTTTTCTCTGCTCACGATCGGCGACCTTTCCCAACGCCGGGACGTGTTCGCCATTCGCATCCCGCGCTTGCTCAGCCTGCTGGCCTACAACCAGCTGACGGGCGAAGTACAAGGCATTTACAACCTGCAAGCGCAGTATGTTCAAAAATACGGAGAAGGGAACTACATCCCACCGGTAGCAGCAACCTACTGGAGTTTCCGCCTCATGGTGGGGGCGGGCTTTCTGCTGTTGTTCCTGGCGCTCTACGCGCTATTCCTGGTAATGAGTGAGGTGTACGACCAGCGCACCAGGATCCTGGGGCTGTTCGTGTGGGCGATTTTTCTGCCTTACCTGGCGAACACAGCCGGCTGGCTGATGACGGAGCTGGGCCGCGCACCGTGGGTCGTGTTCGGCTTGATGAAGATCGAGGACGGGCTGTCCACCACCGTATCCGGAGGGTCAGTGCTGGTTTCGCTGATCGGGTTCACGCTGGTTTACGGCGTGCTGATGGCCGCTGACATTTATCTGTTGGCGAAGTTCGCCAAGGCCGGCCCAACGGTCTCGCAGGGCGAAGCCGTGGAGAGCCGACCAGAGGGTGAATTGTCTTTGCTCGGAGCTCAGGACTGAGGAGTTTGATAAGACCCCAGCGGTTTTAAGGGTTGCTCTACGAGAAGCACAGGATTGCGAACCTGAGTACCAGGCACAGGAGATTGTTTTTGGAAACCCCTGGGATCTTCACGGGATTGAGGAGTACAGAAGGAAAATAAATTATGGACCTGAATACACTTTGGTTTGTGCTCATTGCCGTGCTGTACATCGGCTTCTTCGTGCTGGAGGGATTTGACTACGGCGTGGGAATGCTGCTGCCCTTCCTGGGCAAGAAGGACGTGGAGCGCCGGGTGATCATTAACACCATCGGGCCATTCTGGGATGGCAACGAAGTATGGCTGCTGACGGCGGGCGGGGCGACCTTCGCGGCTTTTCCTCACTGGTACGCCACGCTGTTCAGCGGTTTTTATCTGCCCCTTTTCATCCTGCTCTTGGCGCTGATCGCTCGCGGCGTGGCATTCGAATTCCGCAGCAAGGATGAGAATCCGAAATGGCGCAAGGTCTGGGATTGGGCCTTGTTCGTTGGCAGCCTGCTGCCGGCGCTGCTCCTGGGGGTTGCTTTTGCCAATCTGGCTAAAGGTGTGCCCATCGACGCGAATATGAATTACGTGGGCGGATTCTTCAACCTGCTCAACCCTTACGGGTTGCTGGGCGGGCTGGCTGCAGTGCTGACCTTCGCCCTGCACGGGGCGATTTTCCTGAGCCTGCGCACGAGTGGAGATCTGATGGAACGAGCGCGCCGAACGTCCACGCGTTTGTGGATTGTGGTGGTAGTCGTGCTGATCGCATTCCTGGCCGCTACTTATGTCTACACGGATATCAGCACAAAACTGGGCGTTGACCCCGGCCCCATCCCGATCGGAGGCGCGGCGGCGATCCTGGTGGCCGGATACTTCATCCGGAGGCAGCGGGATGGCTGGGCATTTGCCATGACGGCGGCAGCCATCCTGTTGTCGATGATCACGCTCTTCATGATTTTGTATCCAAGGGTGATGATCTCCAGCCTCGACCCGGCTTACAGCCTGACGATCTACAACGCGTCTTCCAGCCAGTACACCCTCAAGGTGATGTCCATCGTGGCGCTACTCTTTGTCCCGGTTGTGCTGCTTTACCAGGGCTGGACCTACTGGATCTTTCACAGGCGAGTGGAAGGTGATCCAGAAAAGCTGACGTATTGAACCTCGATCAGCACCTGCTCGATTTAGCCCGGCCGGGAAAATTCGCGTTTATCCTGACGGTGAGCCTGGGATTCCTGGGGGGCGTGCTGATCGTGATCCAGGCGCGCCTGCTGAGCTGGGTGATCACACGAGTCTACCTGGAGAAAGAGACTCTGGCGGGTGTGCTCACCCCATTGGGGATCCTGGCGCTGATCTTCGTTGTGCGAGCGATGACGATATGGGGGAGTGAGATGAGTGGGAGCTGCTTTGCGATCCAGATCAAAAGCGAATTGCGAGCACGGCTGTTCGAGCACCTTCAATGCCTGGGTCCGGGATGGCTGCGCGAGGGCGAGAAAGGGCAAAGGCGGGGCCCTTCGGCTCCCGGCGGAGGTAGTCTCCAGCCTCGATCAGGAGACCTCGGCGATCAGGGGGTGGGGGGCGGTCTTCAGCCTCGGTCGGGAGACCTCGGCGATCAGAGGGCGCGGGCTTCGCTCAGGACGGGCGAGCTCGTCAATACGGCAGTGGAAGGGATTGAACAGCTGGAGGCATACTTCAGCCAATACCTGCCCCAACTCTTGCTGGCTGTGCTGATCCCGGTCACCTACCTGGCGGTGATTTTTCCCCTGGACAGGATTTCGGGCATCGTGCTGCTATTCACTGCTCCGCTGATTCCCCTCTTTATGCTGTTAATCGGAGACGTAGCAAACCGGCTAACAAAGCAGCGCTGGGAACGGATGAGCCGGATGAGCGCATATTTCCTGGACATTTTGCAGGGTTTGACAACGCTGAAAATCCTGGGTCGCAGCAAAGATCAAATCAAAGTCATCGCTCTGGTGAGCGAGCGCTTCCGGCACACCACCCTGGAAGTCCTGCGGGTGGCTTTTCTTTCGGCCCTGGCCCTGGAACTGGTCGCCTCGCTCAGCACGGCGGTGGTGGCGGTCGAGATCGGATTGCGCCTGCTGCACGGCCGGCTGGCGTTTGAACAGGCTCTGTTCGTGCTGCTGTTGGCGCCGGAGTTCTACCTGCCGTTGCGGGCACTGGGAACGCGCTTCCACACCGGGATGACCGGAGTCCGGGCCGCGGAGCGCATCTTCGAGATCATCTCACAGACGCCCTCAGAGCACAAACCAGCAGCGGGCAAATGGGTAGAAAGCGACTGGCCGAACGGCGCCATGGCTCCGGAAATCAAGTTTGAGGGGGTATCCTACTCCTATCCCGACGGGAAAGAGGCATTGCGGGAAGTGAGTTGCGAGATCGCGGCCGGCCAAAGAACTGCGCTGATAGGGCCGAATGGGGCGGGAAAGACCACCCTGGCCAATCTTCTGCTGCGCTTCCAGATATCTCAAAGGGGCGAGATCAAAGTGAACGGCATACCCGTGCGGGAGATCCCCACAGGCGTGTGGCTCGAAAAAGTGTCCTGGGTGCCGCAGAACCCGTATTTGTTCAACGAGAGCGTAGAAGCCAACATCCGCCTGGCGCGGCCTGGGGCCAAACCGGAAGAAATCGAGCAGGCCGCAAAATTCGCCTATGCGCATGACTTCATCCAGGAGTTCCCCGAAGGCTACCAAACGATCATCGGGGAGC
>DASQQR010000600.1:0-3072 GCA_035643335.1 Anaerolineales bacterium | reverse complement strand
GCATCGACGACAGTATTTCGCCCGGCCTGTATCGTCAACCAGACCGGCTCGTCCGGACGCTGGACCTCATATTTGTAAAAACCGAAGTTTTGCAGGTCGGCAGTCCCGGTTAAGGTGATCACACCGGTGACTTCGGCCCCGTCCTCCGGGGAGGCCAACATAACCTGCCCTGGAACGCAACCTTCGCCGCCAGCCGGCTCGACCGTTGGTGGTGTCGCCGTCATGCCCACAGTCTCAGACTGCCCAGGGGTGATTGCCGGCAAGGTCGTGGTGGCCGTAGCCAATAAATCGAGAGTGGGTGTATTGAGGGGGAAGGCACCAGGAACGGATGGCGCGACAAACGTGACCATTAAAAAGACACCTAATCCCATACTAAGCAAGAGCACTAACATGCTGGCGGCCTGATTGAGGCGCGACTGGGCGCTTTCTCTCTCCAGGCCGAAAGCTGCCGCGCGCAATTCGTCCCACGCCAGGATGAATTTTCGAATGTAAATAAGTGCCCCGAGAGCCAGTAATGTGTAAATCCAGAATTCATAGGCTCTGAAAAAGCGGAGTGCTTCTGCCATGTTGGCCCAGTGATGTTCCAGAAGAATATCGCCTGATCATTACAGGCGGCGCAGCACCCCCCTGACGAGCGTCGTAAGTTTTGGGACAATCTCTTCTCCAGCAGCTAATACTTCTTCATGCGTGGTGACGGTTTCTCCATCCAGATTGGCTTTGTTGCTGATCCCCGATATCCCCAGCACTCGCAGGCCGGCATGGTGGGCGACGATCACCTCGGGGACCGTAGACATTCCGACCGCGTCGACACCGCTGTTGAGCAAGAAGCGCAGATCCGCGGGGGTTTCGAACGAGGGGCCAGCCAGGCAAACATAAACCCCCTCTCTGAGGAAAATATCGTTCTCTGTTGCCACCTGGCGCGCCAGGTCGATTAAATCCCGATCGTAAGCCCGGCTCATATCCGGGAAGCGGGGTCCTAATTCGTCCAGATTGGGTCCGCGCAGCGGGTTTAGACCAGCCATGCCAATCAAGTTGAGGTGATCCCTGATCAACATCAAGTCGCCGGGCTCGAATTCCGGATTTACCGCGCCGGCGGCATTGGTGATGATCAGGATCTTTATACCCAAACGCGACAGCACCCGGATAGGCAGGCCGATCTGGGGCATACTATAGCCTTCATAATAATGAATGCGGCCCTGCATGATCACCACCGGATGATTTTCGAGCTCCCCGATGACCAGGCGGCCGGCGTGGCCTTCGACCGTGGATACCGGCCAGGATGGCAACTGGCCATAAGAGAACTTGACTGGCTCGTCCACGGATTCGGCCAAGGAGCCCAGCCCAGAGCCCAGGATGATACCCGTGCGTGGC
Organism: Anaerolineales bacterium; assembly: GCA_035643335.1. Taxonomy (GTDB): domain Bacteria; phylum Chloroflexota; class Anaerolineae; order Anaerolineales; family UBA4823; genus DASQQR01. Next base: position 1,701 of record DASQQR010000600.1, on the reverse strand, counting down.
TGGATCTTCACCTGCTCCCGAATCAAATCAGTAATCCGGTCGATTTCTTCAAGTGTAAAATAGTCGCTCATGAAAAGCTTCGTCAAGAGGTAATTGCTGCTGCTAAGAAAGTTGGAGATTGCGGCAATCCGGGGGTTGCTTGGCTCCGTTCGCAATGACAGCGGTTAAAGTTTCTTTCTGGCAGAAGAGCGCTTGCGCTGTGGAATTACTCGCAAAAATGGAGTCGTAGCAAAAGGAGGTGGCGCAGTTCGAGGCTAGCCAGGAAAGTCGCCGTCCTGGGCTACCGCCTCCAACCTTCGCAGCAACGCCTGTGTAGAAAGCGGGTTGCTGTGACCGAGCAAAGCCTGAATCTCAGACAGGGGGCGACCGCTGCGAGACAAACGCAGCGCGGCTGTGTGGCGAACCACTCGGGGTGAGAGATCAATCGGAGGTTCGGTGGCTTTGCCCCAATATCTCAAGATCTGCCAGATGCCTTGCCGGCTGATGCGGCCACCCATTTGGCTTATAAACAAAGCTTGCTCATCTTGCTGAGGGTTAAGATCTCGCCTACCCTCTTCGAGATATCGTTTCAACGGTTCGGTGGCCTGCCCCAAAGGCAGCCAGACATCCCTCCCGCCCTCGGTCGTCAAATGCAGTTTCCCTGCGCTCAGGTCAAGATCCGAGAGGTTCAAGGCCACCAGGGTACCTACGCTTAATCCAGTTTCCAGGAGCAGCGTCAATATTGACTCGTCGCGACGGGCACGCAAACGCTGGGACTTCTCAATTGCGGCCCAAAGGCGGTCAATCTGAGTGGCAGTTAAGGTTGTCGGGCTCCTGGATGGCTTTACAGATTCGAGGGCTTCATCGATGAGGTGGCCATTCGTATCAAAAAATTCCTTTTCAAGCACGCCTGCATGTTGGAGATAGACGGTAAACCGGCGCAGCGTCGCCAGGCGGCGGATGAGCGTGCTATGTCGCCGGCCATTCTTCCGCTCGGCATCCAGGAAATCTGCCACCTGTTTTGTGTTCAAGTCAGTTAGTTTTGGTGAACGATTCAGTTTATCTCGCAGGTAATCCAAGAAAACCCGCATGTCGCTGCCATACGCCATTCTGGTACTTTCAGAATAGTCTGGCTGTGCATCAAGACTAGCCAAGAATTCGTTTACATGTACCTCCACGGGTGCTGACTCCTTTACGTTAGGCCGCTTAAACAAAGCCATAGATTTGTTAACATTGGGCGCGACAACACGGCCCCACCCAACGCGACGAGCAATATTATATCATAGGGAATCCCCGGGGATCATTGGGAATTGCCGTGAACGAGGCAGATGTGGGGGGTTGGTGGCGGGCTGCGCCCGCCACCAACCCCCCACATCTAGCCCCTACCACGCCAGATCCCAAAGAGCCACCTCCGGAATTCCCCCGTTACACATTCCCCGCGAGATTCTCTCAAGTGGGTCGCATCACGTCCTGGAAAGCCGCGACAGTCTTTTCCACGGCGGCATCGCCAATCCCGTAGTGCGTCACCAGCCGGAAACTGCAGGGCCCAGTGACGTGGACGCGCACTCCATTCACTGACAGGCGTTCTCCGATTAGGCGCGCGTCCAACCTTGAAGCCTCCGCGAGGGACAAGAACACCATATTGGCCTTTGGCATTCCGTATACCAGAGCGAGATCGGGGATACTCGCTAAGCCTTCAGCCAACCGGCGCGCCAGACGGTG
>DASQQR010000599.1:0-9902 GCA_035643335.1 Anaerolineales bacterium | reverse complement strand
CGATCCGACAAGTGGTGTTCGACGGCAAACGTGGCCAGCTCGATACGATTGTTCAGATTGAGTTTACCCAGGATTGTGCTGACGTAGTTGCGGACAGTTTTTTCGCTGAGATTGAGGCTTTCACCGATCTGAGCATTGGTTTTTCCGCGGGCAACTTCTGCCAATACATCCATCTCGCGATCTGACAGGTGTCGAAAGGCATTCTTTTCCGCCCTTCGTTCTGCTTCACGTACCTGGGAAAGCAATCGCGCCGTGGTTGAGGGATCCAGGAGCGCTTCGCCGCGGGCTGCGGCTCGAATAGCCCTTAACAGCTCTTCATTTCCAACCTGCTTCAGGATGTAGCCAACTGCACCCGCGCGAATGGCCTGAATTACAAGTTCTTCGTCCACGTACGAGGTCAACATCACAACATGGCTATTCGGGAACCTGGAGGCGATCTTTCGGGTAGATTCAATACCGTCCTCGCCTGGCAGGCGAACATCCATCAGCACGACCTGGGGATCCAATCTTTCCACCATACGCACGGCATCTGACCCCGAGCCAGTTTCGCCGATCACTTCCATGTCCTCCTGGTCATTGATCAGGGTCATTAAACCGAGCCGGACAATTTCATGGTCATCCACGAGAAGGATTCGTATTTTTCTCATCACTCATTTTTCCAAGGAATGTCCAAGAGCACTTCCGTTCCTCTGCCGTCAAGGTTGTCGATTTCTAAGGATCCACCCAACAATCTCGCTCGATCGCGCATATTTCTCAGCCCGTAACCGGCTTCTACGTTGGCCGGAATTCCAATCCCATTATCTCGAACACTGAGATGTAGCCGTCCTTCGATAGATCGGGCAGTGATCTTTACTTTATCTGCATGGGCATGGCGAACCACGTTGGAAAGAGCTTCGTTAAGGATTGCCAGGATATGGTCCTCCTGAATCTGTGCGATGGTCGCTGAACCGGGCAAATCGATCTCCAGCGATACGTCAATCAAGGATAGGAAGCGTGGATCCTGGGCCAATTTCTGAAGAGCAAGCGGGAAGGGATCGCCGGTGGAGGCGGATGAGACCTGCAGTTCACTTAAATTACGGCGCAGATCACTAATGGCATCATTAAGCACATTTTCCGCCTTTTCCAGGCGCCTGCTAAGGAGATCGTCCGTGGAACTGGCCAGTTTTTGAGCGGATTCTACCAATAATCCGGCCGTGTATACTTTTTGAATCGCGCCATCGTGCAGCTCGCGGGCAAGGCGATTCCGTTCGGCGATCAATATCTGTTGCTGTTCCATTGACTCTATCATGCGTTCTGTTTCCACATCAAATACTTCGAGAGCGCGAATGATTGCAATGGCCAGTCCCAGCCCGATTATGGACCTGAAAACCGGCGCCGGTGCACCGACTGCCGCCTGCAACGTATCGGCGTTTACCATATTTCCTGGGAAGAAAGGGATAGCGGGAGGTAGCAAACCACCAAAGAGTGCGTATAGAAATAGCATAACTCCCGCAACCCGCAACATCCTGACGATATGGGGCACATTTAGAGGAACGATACGGCGATAAGTATGTTGGCGGAGACCATATGCTGCGATTAATCCCCCGGGTAAACCAATGAAGTAACGCGCCAAAGCGTTGGCGGTGTTGTGCCAGGTCCCGAAATCCGGTACCAGGCTGGGGAGAGGAAAGTAAATGAAAAGTAGCCAGGCAGCAGGCAATCCGGCAGGAAAAGCGCGCAGCCACCGCGCCCGGCCCAACGGATTTAGCAAAGCAACGCCGAATTCGAATAAAAAAGCAAACGAGCTACTCAACAGAAGCAGATGAAAGTAGTGCAGGATTTCGATTGTTTTCGGGTGCAGGTAATTCGCCTGGATTGGGATGAACAAATCCCCCCATTCATTAAGTCCGTGGGTGAATCCAAACGCCGCCAGCCATTTCAGGCTGCGAGCGAGATCCAGTCTCGAATAGCTCCTGGATTGGAGCGCAATCGCTAATCCGAGAATAAAGAAAACCAACCCGTAAGCGAAATAGATTACGTCATGGTTTAGAACAAACAGGTGACGGATGAAATCCATAGCTAAGTGGTTTGCAGAACTGACGTATTGATTCTACCTTATGTAGTAGAATTAGTATCTATCCGAAAAATGAAGGAGTGGGGGTTTGTGGCGGCGCTCTGCGCCGCCACAAACCCCCACTCTCCCGAATTTTTGGATAGGCCCTTAGCTCATCCATTAATCTGCCAAGGAGGTGATAGAAATGGCCATTGATCCAGTTTGTGGCATGCAGGTAGATGAGAACGCGGCTGCGGCGACGTACGAATTCAAGGGTAAAACGTACTATTTTTGTGCTCCTGGCTGCAAAGCAGATTTTGAGAAAGATCCGGAGAAATATCTGGGCCGCGGTCAGGCGCAACAGCCGCCTGAAGGACACGCGGGGCATCACTAACGGCCCCCTGAAAGCGAAGCCATAGAAGAGGACTCGCCGCAGAGTCCTTTTTGATTCTTGAACCAGGTATAATCAGGTTTAAATTCCGCTAGTTTTATCTGAGAAGAGTATGAGAGTCAAAAATACGTATAGGTCTAAACGAAAGCGTAAGCGAAATCGAAGTCTTGTCATTATCGCGGCCATTGCCGCCGGCGTTGCTCTGCTGGCCCTGATAGGTTACGCAGTCTGGGCGGCGAGACGACCGGTCGATTTGCTGGGTGAACAATTCCCCATTGCGGCGGCGGAGCACATCCCGGAAGGGCAGAAATCGATGAATTACAATTCTGACCCGCCGACTTCGGGCCAACATTATCCGGAGCCTGCCGAAGTGGGCTTCTACGAAGAGGCGCTGCCCGACGAGCGCCTGGTTCACAACCTGGAGCACGGGTACATCGTCGTCTACTACAACTGCACCGGTCTTGCCGAATCTGATTGCAATGATCTAAAGGAGGGCATCCGGCAAGCGATGAATTCTGCTGGGCTAGTTCCCAGTACCCAGACCTTGAAGATTATCGCAGTTCCGCGCTCAGACATGCAGAGCATGGTGACCTATACCAGTTGGGGAAGGCTTTACCGGGCGGAATCCTTTGATCCAGAAGAATTCACGCAATTTGTGGAACAAAATCGCAACCAGGCGCCGGAGCCTTTTGCGCCTTAGGGCATGGAAGAAAGTGAATGGGAGGGCTCAGCCTTGGATTAGTCATCTTGCTGGATGCTTACAATCGCAACTTGGGCATCGAAAATGTAATTCGACTGCAAGCGCTGATTGGATGGGGTTTGGCCGTAATTGCAGGGTCGGCAGGGGGTTGGTTGATTTCCCGGCAGGAGAAGCGGGGCCTGGAACGCCTCTTCTTCCCGCTCCTGCGGGAAGAAGAGCTATACCGGGACTTGTTGGCGAAAGGGGGATACGATCAGGAGACGGTTGAAAGACTGGTGGATTACGAACGCAAGCGGGATCCCAGCGCTCCGCGTACGGTGCTGTTGAAAAACGCAATCGAGCGTTGGGAACGAGGTAATCGCTGAATGGTTACCTGGCTGAGATTCGATCATAAGAGGTGAGCATCTGGCCCAACCGGTTCAGCGCAATGGGATCGAAATAAACACTATTCAAGCGGAAGTCAACGGGCGGCTCGAGCAGATCCCCTTCTACCACGCTTGAAAATGGCCTGCCGCCTAAGATGCGATTTGCGGAGGTTAAATACAATCGATCCAAAACGCCAGCTGCCAGAAGCAGGTGTAACACTTTCGGGCCGGTCGAGTTGTATACCACCCTATAATTCAGATCCAACAATGCCTCAACGAGCTGGTCGCCCATGACGCTGGTCTCTCCAGCAATGATTACTTTACCGGCCTGCTTCTCCAACTCCTTTATCCGTTCCGGATCGGCCCTGCCAATGGTAAATATGAGCACGGAGCGATCGCCTTTCGCCAGTACTTCTGGTATGGGAAAATCGAGACTGCCGCTGATCACCGCCAAATCAGGTAGTGGTTTTAAGTCCCTGGATGATCGCCAATCCCTGAGGTCGGCAAAACGTGGCTCATCATGAACTCGCAAGATTTCCTGGGCTCTGCCTTCGGCATAATCCCGCAAATACCGCCCGCTCGTGATGAGAATATCGGCCTGAATGGCCAGCTCCTGAAACAGACGCCAGTCCCTTGGATTGGCGGTTTGCTCTGGCACGACCATTCCCGGTTTGGTCGGGTGGGGAATGGCAATGCGGCCATCCAAGCTGGTGATATAGTTGCTGTAGACGAACGTTCTCCCAGACGTCTCTCCCAAATTGCGCAGGTCATGTCCTAGATAAACGCCCTCAAGCGGCAATTCCTTTTGAGGTAGTGGGTAGAGCTGGATGATGGAATCCGAATCGCTCATGATTGCTCCTTAATTAAGAAAATTGAACGCACCAACACTCAGCCAGGCGAAAATCCTCAGCCGGATAGCGTTTGCACGCCCCAAAAGTCAGAAGCTGGCTACCGCGGTGACGACATCGTCAAATTGCTTGAAATAGGTCTCTAAGCCAGCCAGTCTGAAAGTGTCATTGATCTGCGGGTGTAGATCAGCAAACACGATTTCACCGCGGTTATACCTTTTGCACTTTTTCTGCGCCTCTACCAGCACCCACAGACCCCGGCTAGACAGGAAATCCACCTCGCTCAGATCGAGAACGATCCTGTAACGGCCCTTAGCCAGAATCCCATTCAGTATTTCCTCCAGATTGGGAGCCGTGTAAGCATCAAGATGACCTACTGGCTTAACCACGTCGCAGCGTTTGTATTGAAGCGTCGAAATATCCATTATTATTCACTCCGTCCTGTACCTTTGATGCCGTTTATCTAATTTACAGGATTCGAGTAAATCTGTCAATGAGTTTTTTCGAATGTCGCCCAAAACGGGCCGGCATCCCAACACTTTGGCGGGCCTATGAATTAATTAGAGGATAAGCTTGGCCTTAAGATTCTATAAAGACAGATGCCTGGCCCCTGTGCGAAAATTGGAGAATGAGAAAACTGCTTTCCCTTATTGTGTCTGTTGGATGCTTGTTGACAATAACCAGCTGTTCTCGCTCGAAGGCTTCATCCAGCGCGGAAGTGAAGACGCCTTCTGCCGCTGCAACACCAACACCTCAAATCACTGTAGGGACACCTGAATCGACCACAGTCCCCTCGTCCGAAAGCAAAGTGGTTCGCAGTTTAACCAACAATTGTGGGCTGCTCGGCAGCCGCGAACTGGCCAGCTTTTTTCCCAGCGCGGAAGTAGTAGTACCCACTCCCCAAGTGAGCCAGGTGAAGCGCACCGTCTTTTCCACGGAGAGCGTTTCGGCTAGAGAGGTTTCTTGTGTTTATTTGGTTTTTTACCACCCAGGCAAGAAAGATCAGGTACTTCTTCAAGTTACCTACTGGGTGGATCTACCGGATCAGATCACATCCAGCGTCTGGTCGCAGGTTTGGGCCGATGCTGCCTCGAAGGCCACGCAGGCCGTAGCTGGCGTCGGCGACCAGGCGTTCTTTGAGGATGGCCGATTGAGCTTTAAGAAGGGCAGCGTCTATGTGACTGTTGAAGCCGTCGACACCCAGATTAACACCCAGACTCCGGCCGGCGAAAACCAACAGAGGCAACAAGAAAAAAAGATTGCACTTGATGCGCTAGACCGGTGGCCCTAAACGGCTGTCCGCTTATACGAGCTTAGTTTCTGGTGCAAAACTGTAGGAAGGGCATGGGGATACGGGCTTCGCGAGGCTACAAGGTTTCCCGGCGCGCCAAACCGAGGGGCAGTAGTCCAATTGCCGCCCGAACAGGCGGGTATCCCACCACTTTGGCGCGCCAACCAAGGTTTTGCACCAAGTACCAGTCTAGCGCCTGGGCGCGATCTGGGTCACTTCTTACGCTAGCTCGCGTTCCTTGCGTCCATTGGTTGAGGCCTTTTCGGGTTGGCTAAAGGCCTTAACTTTATTGGATCAAGACTGGCCGGCTAATCGAGATTGGATTTCAATCCCGCGCTCAAGCATTTTGTGTATGGAACATTGATGCGCGATATTAAAGAGTTTCTCCCTCTGCTGTAAAGAGAGGTCACCGAAGAGCTGGACTTCTTCCTGAATCTGCTCATCGAAACTCTGGACTTCCTCGGGGAGATGCGCTTGCCCATCAAAAAAGCGCTCATATTCCAGAAGGATCTCCACTTCTGGCAGATCGATGTGATGGTTCTGAGCGTAAGTGTGCAACACAATAGTCGTGCAGGAACACAGGCTGGCCAACATCCTGCCGTAGGGGGTAAGGGCATGTAGGTGGCTGACCGGCTCTAAATCATCGGACTCGGGATTTTGGGGATCAGATCCCCAAAATTGGATCTCGAATTTGTTATTTTGGCGAACTCTTACCTTCTCGCCCATCATATTCTCCTGAAGCAGGAGCAAACAATTTCCAATGCCACGCCGGCTACTCCTGGCTGGGCAGCCTGGCGGTCATATTCTCGAGATGATATTTGAAATTCCTGAGATCCTCCTCCAGGCTCTGCTCGAAGCCATCAGGGCATCGCTCGGCAGTATCGAATCGCCATCGGCAGAAAACTGCATGGTAATCGTCACCTGGGTTTCATCCTTTGCGGGCAAGGATGTGAAAGTGGCCTGCCCGCTGGTGCTGAAATCGCCCCGGTCTTTGCTGCTCCAGGCGATGCGCTTATTCTCTTCCACCAGAGTGGTTTCAGCCTCCCATTTAAGATTCTTCCCGTCCGGCATTTGGACAACCCACTGGCTGGTATTTTCACCAGTTTTGGTCACCGCGGTTACATGTCGCATGTAGGTGGGGAAATTCTCGAAATTTGCCCATTCCTGATAGACTCGGGAGGGTTTTTCTTTAATAATTATCTTCTTAGTAAGTTGTTTCTGCATCTAACTCAACCTCCTAATCTCCATAATGATTCCTCGAAAACAGGCGAAGGTGGTATTCCACGGAATACCCATAATCCCACAAATAAACCATAACAGGCTCGATGCTGCGCGTATATGTATCGAGATATACAGAGCAGGTACAGATTCGGATACATTTGGAGATTCATAAGTTAAAGAGAGAGTATGGGGATTGGGCACTGCCCAATCCCCATACTCTCTCCAGTTACGCCAGGTTAGCCTTGGAGATCCAATTTTTCGATCAATTCCTGTATAAAAGCAACCTGTCCCTGGTTGATTTTTTTGCGCGCTGTTTGAACCGGAAACCACTCCGCCCGGTCTATCTCGGGAAACGCTTGTTTCTTACCCGATTTTGGAGGCCATTCCATCTCGAATGTGTTGCTCCTGATCTCCTCCGGGTTCAAGTCTCCTTCCACTGCCCAGGCATGGACGACTTTTCCTGCCTTTTGTTGCTGTGGCGTGAGGGCTATCATCTCCCCGTCAATGGGCATTCCAATTTCCTCTTCAAACTCGCGCTTGGCTGCCGAAAGCGGGTCCTCGTCCGCAAATTCCCCTTTGGGAATCGACCAGGCTCCCAGATCCTTTTTCTTCCAAAATGGACCTCCAGGATGAACTAGAAGAATCTCCAACTGATCGTTTTTCTGTCTATACAGTAGAATTCCGGAACTCTCCTTGTTCATGATTGTCTATCCCGCGGTCGTGATTTTTCCCAGCTGCGCGGAGACATGCGAGGTCAGATCAAGAACCTTGGTTGTGCTCATCTGCATCGTATATTTAAGCGTGCTGCCCTGGAGCGTGAATTGGCGGCTCGTCCGGTCCATGCGCAGGTCGTTGGCCACGAGGATACTTTCAAAGTTCAAGACGAAACCCTGGCTGCGCGGCTCAAATCTGCCGCTCAGAACCTCGACACGGCCGCCTCCCTGCGCGTTGAGAATTTCAATTTCGCTCGAAGGAAGTACACGCCAGAAACCGACCTCCCAGTGGGACGGCGCGTATTCTCCCGTGTCCAATTTCTTCCAGGTGCGCTGTTCATATCGCAGCAAAGGCTGCGATTCGTTGGCTGCGAATTGCAGTTCTTCCCGGTATTCGAAAGTGGGAATGGTCGGAAATGCCGCGATACCGTTTCCGTGCCACTGGCCGATAAGCGGCCAAAGCAATTTCATCATGTTCTCCTGGTTTTTGTCCATCGAATGTCCTCATTTGGTAAACTAGAAATAGATGTGCCAAGACGATCACTTCTCCATGCAGGCGGATTATTATGTCCGCTATCGCCCCAGATACCCGGCTGATCTATTCATCTATCTGGCCTCGTTGGCGCCGGGCCATGAACTTGCCTGGGACGCTGGAACCGGCAACGGCCAGGCTGCACTCGGGTTGGCGGTGCATTTTTCCCAGGTCGTCGCCACGGATGCCAGTGAGCGTCAAATCGCCCACGCATTTCGCCACGCGAGGATCAGATTTCGAGTTGGGCTGGTTGAAGAGGTTGATCTCGAGCGACAGTCCGTTGATATTATAACGTCGGCCCAATCGATCCATTGGTTCGATCTAGGGCTATTCTACGAATGCGTTTTTCGGGTATTAAGACCGGGAGGCCTGATCGCCGTATGGTGCTATGACCGAACGGAAATCGATCCCGCGATCGACCGGATCGTGAAGAGCTACTCCAGCGAGATCGTTGGGCCGTACTGGCCGCCAGAGATACAATTGGTTGACGAGCGCTACAGCAGCTTGTCGTTTCCCTTCACCGAAATCTTACCTCCTGAATTTGCATGCGAAGCGAACTGGAGACTTGAGGACGTAGTGGGGTACCTGCACAGCTGGTCATCAACGCAAGCGTTCATCGAGCAGCAAGGGTACGATCCCGTTGATGAAATCAGGCCGGCTTTGGCGAAGGCGTGGGGATCGCCGAATCTAGACCGGAGGGTTCGCTGGCCACTGTACATGCGCGTTGGGTATCTCCCCGAGAATCCCTCGGTGTCCGAGCCATCTACACTGGTAGACAGCAACATTGATCCATCCGGGCTAAAGGCCAAGCGGTTGAGGAGAACAACTCCTGACAACCTGGCTGCCGGTAGCCGGGCGCTTGCCGTTCGGGCTAGAGCGTACAATAATCCCCGGCAGGCTGAAAAGATTCTGCCAGCGTTCAGTGTCCCAGACCGTTACCTCACCTGCAAAACTGGCTGTAGCCAGCGTTGTTCCATCCGGGCTGAACTGGACTGAATTTGCGCCAGTCCCTTATCCGCGGTTAAGGTCATTCTGATCCGCGAAGATTGGACGGCGCGGTGCAGGGCGTCGACAGTGCCTCGGGTATCAGCCCTGTGCAGAGCTCGCAGGGATAACAAGATGCTGCGTTTAAGTTCTTATCTGCTCCATTCCCCACTCTACCAATTCATGAGCTTTTTCCAGGGTATCCGCTTCCGAGAAAATACGAAGCACCGGCTCGGTTCCGGAAAAGCGCAGCAATAACCAATTATCATTTTCCAGCAGGAATTTCGTGCCATCCTGGTGTGATGTCTTGAGCACCGGGTAGGTACGGATTCTTTTAATATGGGTTTCGCGCAAACGTTGAGGTATGAGGACTTTCATCTCCGAGGTAGCAGGTGCGTTTTTTTCGAGGGAGTAGAGCTGCCCGGTAATTGCGTGAACCTGGTCAAGCAGTTCGTGGATCCTGCGTCCGGTTAGGGCCAGCATCTCGACCATTAGAGCCGCGGCCAGAATGCCGTCCTTGCCCAGAATGTGCCCGCGAATCGTCAGCCCTCCGCTGCTCTCACCGCCCAGGAGGGCGTCATACTTCTGCATGGCTGCGATGATGTGCTTGAAGCCCACCGGAGTCTCAATCGCTTTCTCGTTGAAGTGGGCGGCCAAGCGATCGAGCATATGAGTGGTCGCCAAGTTTCTGACGACCGCGCCTCGCCAGCCGCGCACTTTGTGCATGTAGAAGTAGAGTAGCAGAAGCACATCATTGATGTGAATATATTCCCCGTGATCATCGACGATAGCGATCCGGTCGGCGTCCCCATCCGTAGCCATGCC
>DASQQR010000598.1:0-3320 GCA_035643335.1 Anaerolineales bacterium | reverse complement strand
GAGCGCGGAAAAACGCGGAGAATAAAGTTTTCCACAATCGTCACAAGCGGCACCTACTGGATTCCGCGATCATTGGTAATGAGGCAAAGAGAAAGAATCCGCGTTTTCCGCGTTTTTCCGCGTCCAATTCCACAATCCAGGCTGAGCAGTAACGAATTTTAGACGAACGAGGAGAAACTATGACAGATCAATTTACATCCGTATCGGACGCATTAAATCAACTGCTTTTGAACTTTGTGAATTTCATACCCCTGTTAATTGTGGCCTTGATTGTTTTTGTCGTCGGTTTATACCTGGCAGGTATTTTCGGCCGCACGGTACGCCGGGGGTTGGAACGGAGGAAGACCGACCCCGAGCTCATCTTGTTGGCCTCCAAAATCACGCGTTGGACCGTCATCGTTCTGGGCACGCTGGCGGCTTTACAGCAGGTTAGCTTCAACGTCACTGCTTTCCTTACCGGCCTGGGGATCGTCGGGTTTACCATTGGCTTCGCCCTCCAAGACGTCAGCAAGAATTTCGTTGCCGGGCTTTTGATCCTGATCCAGCAACCCTTTGATATCGGCGACGCCATCAAGGTCACCGATTATGCCGGCACGGTGATCGCAATTGACCTGCGCGCTACCGAGATACATACGTTTGATGGGCAGGTGGTTTATATCCCTAACGGCGACGTGTTTACCAACCCGATTACCAATTACACCAAGGCTTCAAAACGGCGCGTGGACTTGAGCGCTGGGGTAGCCTACGAGAGCGATTTAGAAGAAGTCACTCAGACGGCTCTCGAAGCGATATCCTCGATCCCCGGCATGCTGCAGGATCCTGCTCCAACGTTACATTTTCAAGGATTTGGAGGTACTACGATTGACCTGACCCTGTTTTACTGGATTGACACCAACCAAACCGATCCATTGACTGCCAAGGATATTGGATTGAAATCGCTGAAGGTGGCGTTTGAACGGTCAGGAATCGAAATGCCCTATCCGACTCAAAGGGTCTATTTGGAACAACAAGCGTGACAAAGGGTAAATGTGTGGGTTGGTGGCGGGCTCGGGCCGCCACCAACCCACACATTTTCTCCGGCAAGCAAACTTTTCAGCCGGGTCGCTTTCCCTCTTTACTGGTCTGGCCGACGAGCCACCAGGCGCTCAGGGAGAACATCGCCCAGATAACGCCGGCCGGCAGCTTGCCCTGATACGCGCCCAAAATCATCCAGGTGATCAGCCATACCAGGATCAACAGACGAAAAGCGATGAGGATCAAACGCCGCATATCACCTACCCTGTTCACAGGTCATAAGATAACGCCAGGCACGCGCCGATAAAAGCGAGCAACCAGGCGGCGAATATATAACTGAAGCGATGATCGATAATCGATAGAGCCACAACCAAAGCGAAGGCGGCCAGTATGGTTGTATATAACTTGATCCTTGCCTCTCCCTTCAGATTCATTTTGTTCCACATGCGGCGCGTGGGCAAGATTACTCTCGCCCACCAGATTGCGGCAAGCAGCAAACGATATTTCTGCCAGGTGGTCAGATAGGGCCAAATTTCTACGACTTCGAGCAACTTCCGATCAGCTTTGTCCATCGATTCTTCCTCATCGTTTAGATCAGTGCAGTATAGTAATGACAAGTGCGCTCCCCCCACCGGGGTTGCTGACGTGCTCACTACGTATAATAAAACGAAAACTTGCCCCGAAAAGTTACGCCATTTCACTTTACCGATTTGTTAGGGACGAGGCGCTTTTTGTAGATGCGCCCTCTTCCACGAGAGGACCCGGAGACCCGAATCAAAAGCGCACCGGTCAAGGTGCGCGAATTCGTCGCAAATGGGGACTTCCCCGCGATTCTTAAGCCGCAGATCTGGATAGTGGATCTGCTGCCGTATTAACCAAGACGCATAATTATCCGCCGACTCGTTCTATCACCGCAAGCATTTCCTCGTTGGACTTATACTTGAAATCTTCCACCTTAAGCTCCTCGGCCTGGGCTTTCTCCGCTTCTTCAAGTCGTTCTAGATCTTCTATTACCACGATGCGCTTTCCAAGGCGCTTCAAACGATCCCGAAAACCGGCCAGGATCTGATCCGGGTGTTCCGAGGGTGGCAGGGTGTTCAAGTATTCAATTACAGCCTGGGCGCCGTTCTCCCCATCTTTGCGGGCCACACCGACCAACCCGCTGCTGGCTTCCCGTGACCAGCCGGCCACAAATACGCCTTCGATGGGGCTTTCCTCGCCCGGATCGTACGCCTCGTAGGATAAACCGTTCACCGGAAATCCGGGTGTAGGGTTCTTGACAAACTCATTCCATTTGACCGGCAATCCGAAGGTTTCATCAACCCGGTCGCCAATGCAAAAAATCACCGTGTCGACATCCAGCACCCGGGTGGTACCCAATCGCCTGGCCTTGGTGCTCCCATTCGAGGGCACCAGGGTAGTATCCTCGACTTCCAGGCCGCGCACAATGCCGCGCTCTCCGCCCAAAATCCGGCTGGGCGAGGCCAGAAATTCAAGGCAAAAACGGGTGTCTGAGACGGGCTCAAGCGCTTTTGGCAGGGTCGAAAGGATGAAGGCCTTGGCTTCGGCCTCATCCTGTCCTACGGATCTCATGACCGGCGCAACCCGCTCGAATTCCGCATCCAGATCCTGCAGATCCAGATTTCGAGCCACGATCTCCATTTCCTTCTTGCTGAATTTCACTTCTGCCGGACCGCGCCGGGCGATAGCGGTCACCTCGTCGACTTTTAAATCGCGCACCAGCCAGTGAGCGATGTCCAACATCACATTGCCAACGCCGATCAAGGCAACCCGTTTCCCAATATCAAATTTCTGCTCACTGTAAGGTGGCAGCTTGTTGTAGTGATAAACCAAATCTTTAGCGTGATATACGCCGGTCAATTCTTCCCCGGGCAACCCCAACCATTTGGTGCCCTGCGCCCCAACGGTGACGAGCACAGCCTGGAAGCCCATCTCGCGGAGTTCCTGGAGGCTAAAGTCGCCCTCCTGGGCGATGCTCACGTTTCCATAATATTCGATTCCGGGGGTCTCCAAAATCTGGCCAAATTGTCTACGCAAGCCCACTTTCATTTTGATCTTTGACGGATAGATCCCGTATTCCGCCAACCCGCCAGGTTTAATATCCCGGTTTAGCAACACCACATGGACATCCGCATTGGCCAGTTGCCTGGAGGCGTATAAACCAGCTGGCCCGGCCCCGATCACTGCGACAACGTATTTGATTTCTCCTTGATTGGTCATAGCGACCCTCCCGTGCAATTTAAAAGACGGCTGTGCGCCGTCCAATTTTAGCATCGTGATTATAG
>DASQQR010000597.1:0-8426 GCA_035643335.1 Anaerolineales bacterium | reverse complement strand
ACGGCCAGAATGGTCATGATCGGCGGTCCGCCGCACACCGGCTGAGGGGTTTCAGCAGCGTTGACGTTAGCGGTTGACGCTTCCAAAGCAGGTGTCTGCGGTACATTCCCTGCTTCAGCAGTGCGGTCCGATCCTCTGGCCGTAGGGCTCGAGGCGGGGGTAGAATCTGTCGCCGTTGGCAGACCCGGCGTTACGCTGGGAAGGCCTGACTCAGGCTCAAGCGGTGTCATCCAGCGTTTTTTGGCTTCAGGATATAGGATTAGCAGGAGAGCCAGCACGGCCAGGATTATCCCTGCTGGCACCCACCAACCTTTTCTTCGGGGACGGTTCATACTTGGAAAATAAGCCCTGGCTATCCTCGCAATAAGCGCTAAAGCCGAATACCGGCACAGTCGAATGCAAGACCAGGATTATATCACGCCGGCATACGCCTGCCTGCCAGCCATCGCTGGGCCGGCCCTGGCTCGTGCGTTGTACGCGGATATCCAGCTGGGCACCATGGCGTGGCTCGACTGCGCTGCTGATCAGCGTGCAGAAGATGCTCAGCCATTCCAACCAATCTGGCTTACAATAGGATAAAATTACTTCCAAATTTCTTCGATGAACTTCCGGACAAGTCTAAACAGAAAGGTTGTACTCCGTATGCTTAATCTAAACTCCGTCATGCTAGGGACGAAACAACCCAAGATCTTAGCAGCGTTCTATGAAAAAGTCCTCGGAAAACCTGCAGACATGGCCGATGACGAAAACGGCTTCTATGGCTGGCAGGTGGGGGCGGCCTTCATGTCCGTTTTGGAACATTCCGAAATGGGGGGTCCAACAAAAGACCCCGGGCGCGTGATGATTAATTTTGAAACGCCGCAGGTCAAAGAGGAGTTTGAGCGAATAAAGGCCCTGGGAGCTGAGGTCATCCGGGAGCCCTATGAAATGGAGGGTGGCCGGGTCGCGACCCTGGCTGACCCGGACGGAAACTACTTTCAGTTGGTGAGCCCGATGGGGCAATAGTCAGTTCCACTTTTGTCCTAAACCCTCAGCGTTTCAAGCGTAAACAACCCTCCTTCACAGCGATACCGGATTTGGTTAGGGTTAAACCGACCTGGTTTCCACCACTCGGGGCGTCATATAATTCCACACGGAAGTCGTAGGTGCCATTTGCGGGCGCATTACCATCTACTACTTACCATCTAACCCAGTCTCTGCTCAACGGGGACGTAGTCCACATCGTATCCAAAATAGCGTGGCCCAACCAACTCCAGCCCCTTCGGCGTGCGCCAGCGCGAATCGCACGGGATTCCGATCACCACTACGCGGAAACCATAACGGAGTCCCTCTGTAGTGATTGGCTCTCCGGTGTCCACATCCAGGACCGTGATTAGATCAGGCACTGTCACTGCGTATTGTCCATCGCGCATCGCCACCAGGTGTTCGTTCTGAAACTGAATTACCATCTTCGAGCTATTGTATTCGTCCAACCCATCCAAGTGCGCCTCTCCGCGCGCAAAGCCGCCAACCGTTCGGCGCTGCAAGTCAACGACTTTACCCTTGAAGGCTTCAAATCCACCTGTGACGCGGCGAACTGCTTCCACCGGGTTTGTCTCCTGCTGCCGGGCAAGCCGCACCGTTTTGCCAATCCCTTCCGCATAGGTCATCGTACCGCGCACCGCCAACTGCTTAAGCTGTTTGCCAGTAGCGGCGTACAGGGCGATAAGCGCGGAGCCACCCATGTCCACGGTTATACTGCGGGAGAAGCGTTCGGTCCAGTGGTTATCGATGGTGTTGATCAGCGCCGCATTGCCCTTCTCATCGGCCATGGCCATGGGCGTCGCACTTACCCCGAATATCGTATGCGTGACCATCTGGATTTCCGGGAAAGCCCTGCCCATGCCATCGCAGTCGACCAGGGGCAGGCCCATCTCCGCGGCAACCGAGATCGGCATAATCGAGTTGAGGCCACCCGCCTCGATCGACATCACGGCCACGATCGGTTGGCCTAGGTATCCAGCCAAGGCCTTGAAGGCAGCCACGATTTCCCGGCCGTTTGGGATCTTTTCCACCATCACCGTCGGCGCGCCCATCATGGCTGCCGGCACTACCAGCTGGTCATCGCCGATTTCGTCCAAAGCGAGCAACCTGACCGGGCCGTACTTACGGATTGCTTCGATAGCCAACAACCGGCCAATATATGGATCGCCTCCCCCGCCGGTTCCGAGGACGGCGGCGCCGAGAGCGAGGTCAAAAACGTTTTGTTCCGTAAGCATGCGCATGGAACATATCCTCCAAGATGCAGTTATCAGCGGGTAGTTATTTCGACAATGTCAGATATGGCGCAGTTCTTGGTTTCACTTCGATCAGGCTCAGTGCAAGCGATACGGCAAAAAACGCCACCGGTTTCGATACGGCATAAGAATGCCTACTCAACCAGCGCTCAGGCCGCCGCTCAACCAGCGAACTGTGCCAAAGTTTTGCACCACCAACCAGTTAAGCCATTGCCAGATCGCCGACGGCTTTGACAGCGATGCGGGTGGCATTACCCGGCAGATAAGCCAGCGGCACCTCCTCTATGTCCACGACTTCGACGGTTGCCGGATCAGCACCGGCTGCGACGGCTTTGCCGGTTGCCTCGGCTTTGGCCTGGTTGAGTGCTTCCTCCCGGCTTACGGCTTCCAGCGAAAAAACCCGGTCCACCTCACCGCCGACCTGGGCTATCGCTGCGCCAATGGCGTTCGCTACGGCGTGATGCTCCGGCGTGATGATCTCTGAGGCGCCGCTGATCGGCCGGACGATGAGGATGCTTCCGCCGCCCACCGAAATCACCGGGATAGGCGCGGCGCTCGTCTTCATGCGATCGACCGAAACGTTTACCATATCTTCTATCTTGTCCAGCACCGCCTCGGTCAGAGAGTTGCCGAGATGGCGCACTCTGTTACAGTCACCGATCTCGTGGAAGCCGGCTGCCACGACCACATCGGTCGTGGTGAGAACATCCCCGCCAAAGATCATCCCTTTTTTGACCAACTCGTAGCCCACACTCTGCGGTCCGACCTTGACCGGCTCAGCACAGACGATACTGCCACCGCCCAGCCCAAAGGAATATACATCCGGCATACGAAAGTTCGTGCGCACACCACCGATGGAAACCGCCTGCGAGGCCACCCGCGGAAAGCCATTTTGAAGCATGCCAACGTCAGAGGTTGTGCCGCCCACATCGATCACTAGCGCATCTTTGAGCCCCGACAAGAAAGCTGCGCCGCGCATGCTGTTGGTCGGCCCGCTGGCAAAGGTGAGCACCGGATACTCCTGCGCGTACGAGGAAACCATAAGCGTGCCGTCGTTCTGACTAAGATAAAACGGTGCCGTGATGTTCATCTGCCTGAGCGCCGCCTCAAAGCCAGCAACAATCCGCTCGGCTACCTTTGACAGGCAGGCATTGATAATGGCTGCATTCTCGCGCTCGAGAAGCCCCAGACGTCCGATCGCAGAGGACAGGGTGATGTGGGCGTTGGGGATCACTTCACGCACGATGCCGGCCGCCTGCTTCTCCTGCTCGTTGTTGATCGGAGAGAACACACAGCTGATCGCTACCGAAGTGATGCCGCGGTCCAAGATCTGCTTCGCCACGTGGCGTACTTCCATCGGTTCGAATGGAGCGATCTGGCGACCGTCGAACTCATAGCCGCCTCGCACCAGGAAATAATGATTGCCGATGGCATCCCGCAGATCCTCGGGCCAGTCAGTCATAGGGGGCAGCGCCTCGGTCGCCGGGAGCGCCAGGCGGATGGTCGCGGTTGGGGTAAGATGAAGCCGCTCGACCACAGCATTCGTGAAGTGGGTTGTACCCAGCATCACCGCCTGGATATCCGCTGGATCGAGCTTCGTCTGTTCTACCAGCATCTGCAAGGCCGTGACAATGCCATCCGTGACGTTCGGCGTGGTGGGTGTTTTGACCGCACCATGAATTGTGCGCCCGTCCATCAGGACAGCGTCTGTGTTTGTGCCTCCCACATCAATCCCGATTCGCATGTTAGTGCCCTCCGGCTCTACCTTTTTCCACGGTGATCTCCAAGGATCGCGTCCTCCGGCGTCTGTTATTTCCCAAGGCGAGGGGCCAGATCTACGAGCTGCGGATGCACGACCCGGCCCTCGTCCAGGACCTGCACACCATCCTGCCAGACCGACGAGTTCAGACAGATACCATCCAGATGCGAGACCGCTGGCTTTCCACCAGCCTGGAACTGGATACCCTGGTGCCCAAAGCCCCATTCGGTCACGCCCCAGATGCGTTCGTCTTCAACGCAGATGCCGGAAGGCCTGGCGCCCGGATTAAAACCGTAGCAGATGTGTGCTTCATGATACATATTCGGATCGTTCAGCGACTTCATCCACCAACGGACCAGCCTGGCCTGCTCCCCGCCAGTGATGTCTTCGCACACACCCTTTTGGACGTGGAAGGTGACCGGTTCGCTCAATCTCGGGAAGTCGGCTGGCTCACCGCCATAGAACGAGCCGTCGAACGCGATCGGACCGTTGATGCTCTCCTCTATGGGTGCCCAGGCGATCTGACCTAGCAGGAAGTGTGCGCCGGGCGTATGGCACCACAGCTCGCTAATCACTGGACGGTCGGGATCGTTTTCGAAACTCACGTTCGTGCCGGCTGGCGTTGTAATTCGCATCTCCCTGGCTTGCTTGGTCAATTCGACGACCTCGCTCTGGAAGGCATCCTGCGCTGCCAGATCGATCTTGCCAATCAGACGCACAATCCGCTCTTCATTCAGCCCATCCAGGCACAGGTAGCGCACTCGTCTCGGTGGAACGAGCGCATTCTCATAGGGCGTGGAATATCCCAACCATTGATGGTTGACTTCTATCCATACATCCGTCTCGGGGATGGCCGCGTGTAACGCATCCGGTAAGTACTTTTCGCCAACCTTGCCTACACCCACTGGCGTGGAGTGCCAGGCCAGCATAACCTTTGCGCCAGCCATCTCTCCGGCCCTGGCAATCTGCTCAGCAATGCGGAACGAACCAGCTGAATCTACAGTGACCAGCAGGTTTTCGCCCGTCTTTACGGCGCACAACTGGTTCACCACCTTGTGCGCCGCCACGGCTACTTCCAGATCCAACCAGGCCGGCATTTTACTGTTTGCCCATCGTCGCAGCCAAATCGGCCAGCTTCGGGTGCGTCAAGCGGCCGGCCTCCATGATCTGTTGGCCATCGATCCACACCGATGAGTCCAGACAGATCCCGTCCACGTGCGAAATGGCATTAATGCCCTTCGCTTTGAAGAACGGCCCTTGATAGCCGAAACCCCACTCGGTCGAGCCCCAAACTCGCTCGTCCTCAGTGCACAAGCCCGATAATTTTGCACCCGGGTTGAAGCCATAGCACACGTGGGCCGCGTGATACATGAATGGATCACCCAGACGTGCGAACCAGCCCCTCAGAAAGCCAGCCTCCGAACCTCCGGAGATCTCCTTGCAGACTCCATTTTCGATGTGGAACAGCACAGGCGCAGCCAATATTCCCAGGTCGGCCTCCCCACCGCCGGAGAAGGAGCCATCGAAGGCAATCGTGCCGTTGATCGACTCTTCGAGAGGCGCCCAGCCGATCTGCCCCATCAGGAAGTGTGCGCCTGGCTCCAGCGCCCAACCCTCGTTGGTTACCGGCCGGCCGGGTACGTTCTCAAAGCTCACATCGGTCCCAGCAGAGTTGATGATGCGCATCTTTCTTCCGTTGCGGGTCAAGTCCACCAATATGTTCTGAAACTCGCGCTGCAAGTCAAGGTTTACTTTGCCTACACAACGCACGAATTGTTCTTCGTTCAGACCACCCAGGAACAGGTAACGCACGCGCTCGGGATCGGTTAGCGCCTTTTCCCACGGCGTTGAGTACAAGAGCCACTGGTTGTTATATTCCACCCAGACATCCGTCTCTGGGATGGCTGCCTTAAGGCTGTCCGGGAGGTATGGGTCGCCGACCTTGCCATATCCTGGTGGAGTCGTGTGGTACGCGACCATCACCTTGGCACCTAACGCTTCGGCTGCCTTGGCTGTCTCCTCTGCCAATCGCCAGTAGCCCATGGAGTCGATCGTGATCAGCAAGCTCTCCCCCGACTTGAGGGCCGTTAAATCGCGTGCTACCTTATACGCAGCAACACCGATTTCAAGATCCAATGTTGTTGGCATGATTAAGCCTCCTTCAGACAAAATGACACCGGGCGAAATGCCCAGGTGAGATCTCCCGCATAGCGGGATCGTCGCTGAAACAGCGCTCCTGTGCGAGCGGACAGCGTGTGTTGAAGTTGCATCCCGGTGGTACATTGACTGGACTGGGAATCTCCCCAATCGAATGGATCTTGTCCGGTTTAGCCGCCATCTCAGCCTTCGTCAACACCGGGATAGAGGAAAGCAACATCTGTGTGTACGGATGCAGCGGGCTTTCAAAGAATTCCGCCGCTGGAGCAATTTCAGCTATCTTCCCCAAATACATAATCGCAATGCGCGTCGCAACGTTCCTCATCAGACTCAAGTCATGCGTGATGAACAGAAACGTCAGGTCAAACTCCTTCTGCAAGCGCATGAGCATATTGATGATCTTGCCCTGGACAGATACGTCCAGCGCCGAGGTGGGCTCATCCAGGATAATAAAGGACGGATCGGTCGCCAGGGCGCGGGCGATTGCGACCATCTGGCGCTCTCCGCCGCCTATCGTTGAGGGTGATTTGAAGCGATAAGCTGCCGGCAGCTCGACCTGGTCTAACAGGTCAATGATCTGCCGTTCCACAGACTTGCCCTGCTTGGGCCTGCTGTGGAGTCGCAGGGGCATTTCCAGGATATCAGCGATGCTGCGGCGCGGATTCAATGATGACCCTGGATCCTGAAAAATAATCTGGATCTCCTTTTTTAAGTGCATCGGGCGCTGTACAGCGGGACGAGCGATGTCCTCTCCCCTGAACTCGAGCTCACCGCTTGTTGGACTGTACATCCCCACGATCATGTAAGCTGTGGTACTCTTCCCCGAGCCGGACTCACCTACCAGGCCAAAGCACTCACCCCGGGTCACAGAAAAATCGATACCATCGACAGCCTTTACCACGACCCACTCTCGTTTTAAGATCGAAGAACGATTAACAGGAAAGTGCTTGACCAGCTTTCTTGCGACCAGGACTTGTCCATCTGTTCCGCTATCAGACATTCGTTCCACCCTCCGATTTTTCTTGATACAGGTAACACGCTACCTGATGTCCGTTGCCCTGGTCAAAAAAGGGGGGCATGGCTTTCGCACATGGCTCAAATGCGTGGGGGCAACGTGGGTGGAAGCGGCACCCGGTGGGGGGGTCTTTATAATCGGGAATTCGACCCGGGATGCCTTCCGCAAAACCGCCACCGGTCAACCGTGGCACCGATGCCAGCAGTCCCTGGGTATAAGGGTGCAGAGGTTGTTCGAACAGCTCTTCGGTGCTGGCCATCTCGACCATATTGCCGGCATACATCACGTAAACCCGGTCGGTCGTCTCGCGTACCAGACCAAGGGAGTGTGTGATCAGGATAAGCGACGAGCCTTTCTGTTCCACCAGTTCACGGATCAAGCGCAGCACCTGATCCTGGATGGTCACATCCAGGTTGGTCGTCGGTTCGTCGGCGATAAGCAGGTCACGGGCTGTGGCAACGGCGAAAGCGATGCACACGCGTTGCCTCATGCCGCCGCTTAACTGCACCGGATAGCTGTCCAGCATGCGCTCGGGGTCGGGTAGGCGCGCATCCTGAAGCGCCCTCAAGGCTACTTCACGCTTGTCTGCCACCTGATCACCTCTCGAGTAGCGGATCACATCGTAGAGCTGTTGCCCGATGGTGAAGACCGGATTGAGCGCTGAGGTAGGATCCTGAAAGATCATGGATAGGCCGCGCCCCCTCAGGTCCGCTATTTCTCCGCGGTTCATCTTCAATACATCTCCACCGTGGATCAGGATCTGACCTTTGGGAATCCGCGCCGTTCGCGGCAGGATGCGCAGCAACGCTTTCATCGTCGTGGTTTTGCCGCAACCGGTCTCGCCTACCAATCCAACCTTCTCAGCAAACGCGACCTTGAAGTTGACGCCATTCAGAACCTTCAGCTCCCCACCATATACCCGGTAGGCGACGTGCAGGTCCCTGATGTCCAGGAGTACGTCTGTCACGGGTCACAACTCCTCAGGAGCCAGCATATCTCGGATTCCATCCCCAAACAGGTTAAATCCCAGCACGATGATCATGATTGCCAGAGCCGGGAAGACAGCGATCCACCACTGGTCGGGCATGCGCTCGACGCCGTCAGCCACCATCGTCCCCAAGGCGGCCGCCGGCGGCTGCTCGCCCAGCCCCACGAAGCTCAGCGCAGCGCCCACCAAAATCACCCACCCCACGTCCAGCGCCATCTTGGTGAAAATCGA
>DASQQR010000596.1:0-12261 GCA_035643335.1 Anaerolineales bacterium | reverse complement strand
GAGGCGGTCGACAAAGAGAAGACGGGTGTGTTCACCGGCGGCTACGCCATCAACCCGGTCAACGGGGAGCGCATCCCGATCTGGATCGCCGACTACGTGCTGATGACCTACGGCACGGGGGCCATCATGGCGGTACCGGCGCACGACCAGCGCGACTTTGAGTTCGCCTTGAAATTCGGGCTGCCGATCCTGCCGGTGATCGACCGGCCTGATGGGTTGATGAAGTCCTTCGCCAAGGCGGGGACGATGAAGGCCGGTTTCGCCGAGGCACTAAAAAAGGAAGATATCCCCTTTGACGAGGACTCCAGCGGCACATACATTACCATCCCCACGGAAAAGGTTGAGGCTTACCTGCAGCTGGCGCGGAAACATATCCAACCTGGGTCGTGGAATGAGGTGGTAGGCACGCGCTGGGTCTTCATCTTTGAGGACGGCTCGCAAGCCTGGGATTCGCTAGAGAGCGAAGCGCGTATCCTGGCGCGCTGCAAGCAACTGGAACCTGACGTGCGGGACGTACGTACTATTATGGAAATGCTGTGGGGTTGCGAATTCTACCGGGACGCGCTGTACCACGATGAATACGGGACCATGATTAACTCAGGAGCCTTCAGTGGGACGCCTGGCGACACAGCGGTTAAGAAGGTAACCGCCTGGCTGGAGGAAAAGGATATCGGTGAAGGGGCGGTCAACTACCGCTTACGGGATTGGTTGATCTCTCGCCAGCGTTACTGGGGCGCGCCTATCCCGATCATCTACTGCAAGGAACACGGGGCGGTTGCAGTGCCGGACGAGGAATTGCCGGTGTTGCTGCCGGATGACGTGGAGTGGTTGCCGACCGGGCAGAGCCCTCTGAAGCTGCACCCAACCTGGAAGTATACAACCTGCCCGGTCTGTGGCCAACCGGCAGAGCGCGAGACGGATACCATGGATACCTTCATGTGCTCGTCCTGGTACCACCTGCGCTACTTGAGCCCGGATTACGACCAGGGTCCGTTTGACCCGCAGGAGTACGATTACTGGATGCCGGTGGATACCTACACGGGTGGCATCGAACACGCTACCATGCACCTGATCTATACGCGCTTCTTCCACAAAGCCTGCCGGGATATCGGTATCACCCAGGGGCCCGAGCCGATGGTGCAGCTGCGCAACCAGGGCATTATCCTGGGTGAAGACTCGGAAAAGATGTCCAAGAGCCGAGGCAATGTGGTTGCTCCAGATGAGCTGGTCCAACAGTACGGGGCGGACGTGGTGCGCGCTTACTTGATGTTCTTCGCTCGCTGGGAATTAGGCGGACCATGGAACAGCGGCGGGATCGAAGGCACAGCGCGCTGGGTCCGGCGGGCGTGGACTCTATTCAATGAATCGGCTGGGAAGAGAGCGTCCCGGGGCGCGGGCTCCCCGGAGGTCCTGCGTGCCCTGCGCCGTAAAGTCCACCAGACCCTGGGGCAGGTGACATACGACTTTGAGAACTTCGAGTTCAACACGGTCGTCTCGGCCTTGATGGAGCTATTGAATGAAATGTACAAGGCTGCTGACCAGGGTGCCGTTGGAACTGCGGAGTGGAATGAGGCGGTGGACTTTTATCTGCGCATGATGGCTCCGGTGACGCCTCACCTGGCGGAAGAGTTGTGGACCGAAATCCTGGGCAAGCCCTATTCGGTGCACACCCAATCCTGGCCCGAGTTTGACGCCGAGGCCGCTGAGGAAGAAGAAATCACCCTGGTGGTCCAGGTCAACGGGAAGGTGCGGGATCGCATTGTCGTCCCGGCGGACATCAGCGACGAAGATGCCAGGGAGACCGCAATGGCCAGCGATGCCATCCGAAAGTACCTGGACGGTAAATCCCCGAAAAAGGTCATCGTCGTCCCGGGAAAACTGGTGAATATCGTGGTTTGACCGGCGGTCTCGTTCGCTAACCGAGGTCGATTGACCGAGGGTTTTATGGGAATCTATCAGCCCGATTATATGAATTGGACGGGTGGCTGTGAGCGCCATTGCTCTCACAGCCACCCGTCAAAATTACTTAGGAAGAAGATCCTACTAAGCGATTGGAAGAGCTAAATTGGGAGGGCGTTGAAAAGTATTTAGGGGCAAACGACCGGCTGATGCTGGTGCTGGGTGCCTGCAAGCAGCATGGTTACCTGAGCCTGCTCACCGACGTGAAAATTCCGCTGGCCCTGATTGTATGGCTAGAGCAGCTTGACCTCCCCAATCCGGGGAGTCTCCGTTAAAATGGGGGTCGTGATAGGCGCTAGCGAGGTGAAGGGAGTGGTTCGCATCTGACCCTCGCCCCGATTTTTGTCGCGTCCCCCAGAGGAATGCTGCCAAGAGGGGATTTCGTGAACTTGGAGGTATAAACATGCCGGAAAAACAAGTCATCAGAACCGATAAAGCCCCACAGGCGATTGGCCCCTACTCGCTAGGGGTGCGCGTTGGTGAACTGATGTTCTCTGCAGGGCAGATCGGGATTGACCCACAGAGCGGGGAGGTTGTCTCCGGAGGGATCGAGGCCGAGACCCGCCAGGCTTTGCTCAATTTGCAGGCTGTCCTGGAGGCGGCGGGGGCCTCGCTGGGGAACGTGGTCAAGACGACGGTTTTCCTACGGGATATCAACGAGTTCGGCCGCATGAATGGTGTGTATGCTGAGTTTTTTACGGAAAAGCCCCCGGCGCGCTCAGCCGTTCAGGTGGCGGCTTTGCCCCGCGGGGTAGCAGTGGAGATCGAGGCCGTTGCGTTGCTTGGAGCAACCTGATCCGGGTTGACCCGCCCGGTGGAATTCCTATTCAGTAAGGCGATTCTCCACCAGCATGAATTTGGCGAAGTCGATCGATTCCAATCTCGCGGGAGAGTCTCCGGCTTGATCTTATGCCCCTCGTATCCATTATCGTGCCTTGTTATAATGAGCAGGCTACCATTCGCCTGTTATTAGAAGCGCTCTATCTGCAATCTCATCCGCGCCAGGAGATGGAAGTGGTCATCGCTGATGGCCTGTCCACGGATTGCACTCGTGGAGAGATTGCGTCCTTCCAGCAGGAACACCCTGATTTACCCATACGCGTGGTCGACAATCCCAAGCGGGCTATCCCGGCCGGTTTGAACCGGGCGATAGAATCCGCTTGGGGGGAAATACTTCTGCGCCTGGATGCCCACTCGATGCCTTATCCGGATTACGTCGCTCGCTGTGTCTCAGCCCTGCAGAGGGGTCTTGGGGATAATGTGGGAGGTGTTTGGGAGATCCTGCCCGGCGGACAGGACTGGCAAGCGCGCGGGATTGCTGCTGCATCCGCGCACCCTTTAGGTGTTGGGGACGCACGCTACCGGGTGGGCGGCCAGGCCCAGGCGGTGGATACCGTTCCTTTTGGCGCGTTTCATCGCTCCCTGGTGGCGCGGATCGGGGCATTTGACGAATCGTTGTTGAGCAACGAGGATTATGAGTTCAACGCCCGCGTGCGCAGTTCCGGCGGACAGATCTGGTTAGATCCGGCAATCCGCTCGCGATATTTCGCCCGCCCATCCCTCAGCGCGTTGGCCCGGCAGTACTGGCGCTATGGATATTGGAAGGCGCGCATGTTGCGGCGATATCCGGAAACGTTTCGCTGGCGACAGCTGGCTGGGGTATTTGTGTTGAGTTTTTTGGTGCTTGGGATCTCCGGAGTCTGGTTTATACCCGGGCGCTGGCTACTTGGATTGGAATTGATCGTTTACGCGCTGGCGCTGCTGGCGGTTGGGACTCAAGAAGCTTTTCGAAAACGCGATCCAGCTTTATTATTAGGAGTCCCGCTGGCCATCGCCACCATGCATTTCACCTGGGGCGCTGCATTCTTATGGAGCCTGTTGACCTCAATGTTCGGCTTATGAATTTTCCCAAGCACGTTCTCAAGTCCAGCCGGTGGCGCCTGCGCGCGCAAGAAAGGCGCACATTGCTCTTGCTTGGAGATTTTTTGATGGCTGTAATGGCTCTGACTGCGGCATTGTACTTCTGGGCGCTTGCCGATAATTATTTCGATCCCTCGCGAGCCTTTCTGCAGCAACGTGTTCCCAGCTGGTTTTATCTATTCCCATTTCTTTGGGTGGTGCTTCTTGTGGAGTTGTATGATACCCATCGCGCTGGGGACTGGCGCCGGACCCTGCGAGGCGTGGGGGTGGCTGTGTTGATCGGCTTGGGATTATACTTGCTGCTGTACTTCTACTTTGCCGATCCTCCTAGATCGTTGCTGCCCCGGCGCGGGGTCGCCGGGTTTTTGATTGCAGCTGCAGCCTTGACCTTAATCTGGCGTTACTTGTATATCCGGGTGTTCACCGCTCCGCAATTCATGCGCCGGATGGTCCTGGTGGGCGCCGGGAAGTCCGGCCAGACCTTGCTGAGAGTGCTCAACGATCTGTGGCCGCCACCTTTTTACCTGGTGGGTATTCTCGACGATGATCCCGAGAAAAAGGGCATGGTCATCGAAAACCATCCGGTTTTGGGCAGCAGCGACTGCCTGCTAGACCTGATCGTCAAGGAAAACATATCCGATATTTTGGTAGCTATATCGGGTGAGATGCGCGGCAGCACATTCCAGACCTTGCTGGATGCCCGGGAGTGCGGAACGGAAATCATCCGCATGCCGGTGATTTACGAGGAAATGCTGGGGCGGGTACCCATCCGCCTGCTCGAGACAGACTGGATTTTACGTTCGTTCGCCGATGAGAGCCGGGCGAACGGCTTCTTTGAATTAGAGAAACGTCTGCTGGACATTCTGGGTGGGCTGATCGGCGTAGGCATCCTGCTCGTGATTCTGCCTTTTGTCGGACTGGCGGTCCTGATCGAAAGCGGCCGTCCGGTCTTTTATTCGCAGACGCGTCTGGGCCGCGGCGCACAGCCGTATGAGATCATAAAGTTCCGGACGATGCGGCAGGATGCGGAGCCGGATGGTCGCCCCCGTTGGGCTAAAGAGGATGACGAACGCGCCACGCGGATCGGGCGCGTTCTGCGGAAGACCCATTTGGACGAGCTTCCGCAGTTCATTAACGTCCTGCGCGGTGAGATGAGCCTGGTGGGACCTCGGGCAGAGCGACCTGAGCTGGTCAACCTGTTTCAGAAGCACGTGCCTTTTTACCGGGCCCGGCTGTTGGTTAAACCTGGCATTACCGGGTGGGCCCAGATAAATTACGGGTATGCGTCGACGGTCGACGAAACCGTGACCAAATTGGAATACGATTTGTACTATATCAAGCATCGCAACATCCTCATGGATATCCTCGTTCTCTTGCGTACGCCCGCGACCATATTGGGGATGAGAGGTCAGTGAGATGAGAACCTCTTTGGTTACCGGTGGAGCCGGTTTCATCGGTTCTCACCTGGTGCGGGGCTTATTGGCGAGAGGGGATGCTGTCCGGGTTTTGGATAATTTCTCCACAGGCAGGATCGAGAATCTGTCTCAACTGGACGGATCCTTAGAGATTATCGAGGCTGATCTGCGCGACGATTCCAAAGTAGCGCATGCCGTTAGGGGAGTTGACTACATCTTCCACCAAGCGGCGTTCGTCTCCGTGCCCCAGTCTATGCAGGAGCCAGGAACTTGCTTCGCGGTCAATGTGAGCGGGACGTTGAATTTGCTGGAGGCTGCTCGCAAAGCAGGCGTCAAGCAGGTTGTGTTGGCTTCCAGCGCAGCGGTATACGGGGAATCACGGGCGCTGCCCTTGAAGGAAAATGCAACTTTGGGCGTGCTCTCGCCTTATGCAGCCTCAAAGCAAGTAAACGAGATATACGCCGGACTGTATACCCGCGGATTTGGATTACCGGTGGTGGCACTGCGGTATTTCAACGTATTCGGGCCTCGGCAGTCGCCGGAATCAGATTATGCGGCCGCGATTCCGATCTTTATCCGGCGTTTGTTAGATGGGCGTGCCCCGACGATCTTTGGAGATGGCGAGCAGAGCCGTGATTTTATCTTCGTGGGAGACGTGGTACGGGCAAACCTGCTGGCAGCCGAAAACCCACAGGCCGCGGGAGGCGTCTTTAATATCTGCACGGGGCAGGAGATCAGCATCCTGGACCTGGTAAATACGCTGTCGAAGATTATCCCAGGCGCCCCGCCGCCAAAACTTGGCCCGCCACGGCCAGGAGACATTTACCGCTCGTTGGGTGACCCAGGTCAGGCAGCCGAGGTGTTAGAATTCAGACCTGAGGTCAGCCTGTCGGAAGGGCTTACCCAAACGGTAGAATGGATGCAATCTTGATCTCCCAGCGCGATTTTTTCGATTCGGAGGGTGTCATTGACTAAGAACCCTGCTATACTTGGGGGCAGGCCGGTGTTCGAGGAGAAGGTCCGGATGGTACGGCCGGTGCTGCCTGATTTCTCGGAGATGACCGATGGGATCAAGCAGATACTCAGCTCTGGCATGGTAACCAAGGGCCGCTATGTGAAAGAGTTTGAAGAGCAAGTAGCCGATTACTTGGATGTGAAGCATGCGGTGGCCGTCTCGAGCTGCACTTCCGGACTCATGTTAACCCACCGGGCGCTCGAGCTGGAAGGAGATGTGGTCGTCCCCAGCTTTACTTTCATGGCGACGATCAGCTCGCTGATCTGGAATGACTTGCGTCCGGTTTTCACTGATGTGGATCCGGATACGACCAACCTGGACCCCGATGCTGTCAAAGATGCCATCACTCCGGAAACATCCGCGATCCTTGCCGTTCACAATTTTGGGAACCCGGCCGATATCGCTGCTTTGAAAGAAATAGCCGACCAACATCAGGTAAAATTGATCTTCGACGCGGCGCATGGTTTTGGCGCACTTTATCAGGGCAAACCGCTTGGCCGTCAGGGGGACGCTCAAGTATTCAGCCTGAGCCCGACCAAACTCTTGATCACGGGTGAAGGCGGCGTCGTGGCTACCAACGATGATGAGTTGGCAGAAAGAGTCTGCATGGGCCGCGAATATGGGAATGACGGCAAGTACGATAGCGCCTTCGCTGGGTTAAACGCCCGCCTGCCCGAGTTCAGCGCCTTGATGGGTTTGCGCAGCCTGAACGATCTGGAAAGCGCTGCGCAAAGCCGCAACGTCACGGCGGACATTTATCACGAGAGATTGGGGACTATTCCCGGGATCGGTTTCCAACAGGTCCGCCCCGGAGATCGAAATTCGTACCGGGAGTTCTCTATTACGATTGACAGCCAGGCTTTTGGCCTGGACAGAGACGAGTTGGTTGAAGCGTTATCCGCCGAGAATATCGACTCACGCAAGTATTATGAACCGCCCGCTCATCGCCAAACTGCATATCGCCAGTTTTTCGACGGCAGTTCATTGCCCAATACGGAATGGTTGTCGTCGCACAGCGTCAGCCTACCCATGTGGTCGCACATGGACCAGGATGTAACCCTGGGAATATGTGAGGCCATCCAAAGGATAAATGAGAGTGCTCAAGCAATCCATCAAAAACTTGCCGCGTGAGGGTTTCAGACCGCTGGTGACCTGGGTCCGAAAGAGGATTTCCTATGAAGGATTGATCCGGCTCATCGCAGATGCTATCTTAATCAACCTAGCAATCCTCATTTCTTTGGCAGTGCGCTTGCTATACATCGTTGCCTACGGCAATCCCGAGGCCGATATCAGTTACCGAGAGACATTCTGGTATTATTTGCGGGTTTATGGCAACAGCGCCTGGCTTTTAACCATCATCCTACTGGTGATCTTTGCGCTGAGTGGTTTCTACACCTATGGTCGCTTTTATCGGGGACGTTATAAAGCATTAGTCGTTGTTCAGGCGGTAAGTTTAGGCTACCTGATCTTTGGTCTGATGACCTATATCTCCCAGGGGTTGTTATTTGCATCGCTGCGCGGGTTCCTTAACTTTCCGCGGGTAGCCTTGATTTTGTCCTGGGCGTTGACGATTCTCTTGCTGTCAGCTGCTCGAGCCTGGGCTTTCATGTGGGAGAACATCATTTGGGTAGAGCATTTTCAGCCCAAACGAGTCGAGGAGCGTAAAATTCGCAATGTGCTGGTTATCGGCGGGGCTGGGTATATCGGTTCCGCGGTGCTGCCCAAACTGCTCGAAAAAGGCTACCGTGTGCGTCTGTTGGATTTGTTGCTTTATGGGACTGAACCAATCGAGGAATATATGGATCACCCCTATTTGGAGGTGATGCAGGCAGACTTCCGCCAAATCGATAAAGTCGTCGAAGCGATGCACAACGTGGACGCGGTTATTCATCTGGGCGGTATTGTGGGTGATCCAGCCTGTGCGTTGGATGAGGAACTGACCGTCGAAATCAATTTGATGGCCACCCGCATGATCGCTGAAGTGGCCAAGGGCAGTGGGGTTGGGCACTTCATCTTTGCCAGCACATGCTCGGTTTACGGCGCCAGTGACCAGATGCTGGATGAGCGCTCTGAGCTCAATCCGATTTCCCTGTATGCCCGCAGTAAAATCGCCTCAGAAAAAGTACTGTTAAACATGGCCGATGATCGCTTTGCGCCGGTCATCCTGCGCTTCGGCACGATATACGGTTTATCCGGGCGGACACGCTTCGATCTGGTGATCAACTTATTAAGCGCTAAGGCGTACGTGGACAGGGAGATCACAATTTTTGGCGGCGACCAATGGCGGCCCTTTCTTCACGTGGACGATGCCGCGAGGGCCTTAATGACCATTCTTGAAGCGCCCCGGCGGATTGTGCGCAACCAGATCTTTAATGTGGGCTCCAACGAGCAAAACTACACCATCCGGCAGATTGGCAGGATCATCCAGAAACGTGTGCCCAGCGCGGTGCTGATTAACAAAGGGGACGACATCGATCCGCGCAATTATTGGGTGAATTTCAACAGGATAAGCAGGTCATTGGGATTCAAGCCGAATTGGAGTGTGGAACAAGGCGTTGACCAGGTGATCGAGGCCCTGCGAAGCGGGAGGGTATTCAACTATAAGGATGCAAAGTACAGCAACGTGAAATTCCTCACCGAGGAAGGCATATTCCGGCTTTATCGCCACGAGAATGGTTGGGCCTACCATCTTCTTAACGAAACCCCAGCAGGTGCGACCGTTGTCCTTGACCTATAATCTGTCATGCCTTTACTTCAGGCTTCTGAATGGGAGAGTTTCTTAAACGAGCATCCCCAGGCTCACCTGCTGCAAACTACTGCCTGGGGCGATTTGAAATCCGAATTTGGTTGGGATGTAGCTCGTTTGCTGCATGGAAAAGCGGGTGCCCAGGTGTTGTTCCGACGCCTGCCATTGGGCTTCACCCTGGCATATATTCCCAAGGGACCGGTGGGGGAAAGTGGCCGCTGGAAGGATTTGTGGCCCGAACTGGATAAGGTTTGTCGCGCAAGAAAAGCCATTTTGTTGAAGATGGAACCCGATCTCTGGGAAACACAGGGGGGAAACGGGACGTCTTTGCCCGAAGGCTTTCGATTGAGTAGCTACGCGATCCAGCCACCCAGGACCATCCTGGTCGATTTGGAAGGTGAGGAGGAGTCCATCCTGGCGCGGATGAAGCAGAAGACGCGCTATAACATCCGCTTGGCGCTCAAGAAAGGAGTGGTTGTGCGGACCTCCTCTGACTTAGACAAGTTTTACCGTCTCATCCAGCGAACCGGAGAACGTAATGAATTTGGGGTGCATAATCGGAGTTACTACCAGCGGGTCTTCGATCTTTTTCATCCTCATGGAGAATGCGAACTATTTTTGGCTGAGTTCCAGCACGAGCCGTTGGCCGCGATCATGGTGTTGTCTCACGGCCAACGGTCCTGGTATTTTTATGGCGCTTCGGCAGACCTGCACCGTCACCGGATGCCCACGTATCTTTTGCAGTGGGAAGCCATGCGCTGGGCGCGCAACCAAGGCTGTACGGAATATGATCTCTGGGGCGTTCCGGACGCCGATGAAGACTGTTTAGAATCGAATTTTACTCAACGTTCGGACGGCTTGTGGGGAGTTTATCGTTTCAAGCGCGGCTTTGGAGGACAATTGCGCCGCTCCGCCGGACCATGGGATCGTGTTTACCAGCCGGCGATGTACGCATTCTACCAATGGTGGACAAGGAGACGGGGGGCCGGCTGATTCCGAAATGGATGCCCAAAAGTGGAACAAACTGATCGCGGCTTTGCCAGGGACTCACGTGCTGCAGACCTGGGAGTGGGCTCAGGTGAAGGCCCGCTATGGTTGGAAGCCCATGCCGACAGTATGGCACGATCGACAGGGGGAGGCTGCCGCAGCTGCCATGGTGCTGGCCCGGAAGGTACCTGTTGCCGGTAGGCTCTTGGGTCTCACGATGCTGTACGTGCCAAAAGGTCCGCTACTCCGAGATTGGGATGACGCCGGTCTACGCGGTCAGGTGCTGGGAGATTTGCAGGCCCTGGCGCGCCGCAACCGGGCGATCTTCATCAAGATTGATCCGGATGTGTGTTTGGGTGCGGGTATCCCCAGTGATCGCGATGCAATCGAGAACCCAAGGGGTCAGGCAGTGATGGCGGATTTGATGAGCCGGAGGTGGAGATTTTCTGAAGAGCAGGTACAGTTCAAGAACACGGTGCTAATAGATCTAACCCTGACCGAAAAGGATCTCCTGATGAATATGAAGCAGAAAACGCGCTATAACGTGCGGCTGGCTGGACGCAAAGGCGTAGAGGTGCGCGTGGGCAATACATCTGACATCGGAATGCTCGCCCCGATGTATGCCGAGACTTCGCTCAGGGATGAGTTTGTGATCCGGGACGAAGGCTATTACCGGGCTGTATGGGATACTTTTTTTCGGGCAGGCATGGCAGAACCCCTGATTGCCGAGGTGCAAGGGGAGCCTGTGGCTGCGGTAGTTGTTTTCCGTTTCGGAGGGAAAGCCTGGTACTTGCATGGCATGTCCCGAGATGTGCACCGGGAGAAGATGCCGAATTACCTGCTTCAATGGGAAGCCATGCGGCGGGCAAAGCAGGCCGGTTGTTCAGTGTATGATCTGTGGGGCGCGCCGGACGAATTTTCAGAGAGCGATTCATTGTGGGGAGTGTACCGGTTCAAGGAGGGCTTGGGGGGCAAGGTGGTCCGCCATATCGGCGCGTGGGATCTGCCTGTGCGGCCGGTTTATTACTGGTTGTATACTCGAATCGCGCCACGGGTATTGGATTGGATGCGCTGGCGAGGTAGATCGCAGACAGAGTCGGCCTTACCCACTTGAACTGCTCATGGGCAAAGTGCGGGCAGAAATCTTATCTTTCTGCGCGTATTGGCGGTAAGTTTTTTGGAGAGTCAGGAGAGGAACTATGAAAACCGAATTACCTCGAATTTCGATCGCTCACCTGCCGACTGTGGTGGAGGATTTGCCCAGGCTTTCCCAGGAGCTGGGCGGGCCGCGCATCCTGGTAAAGCGGGATGACCAGACCGGATTGGCTTTTGGGGGTAACAAGACACGCAAGCTGGAATTCCTGGTCGCGGAGGCTCAGAAGCAGGAAGCGGATACACTGATCACCGCTGGCGCGGTGCAATCCAATCATTGCCGCCAGACAGCTGCGGCCGCGGCGCGGTTCGGTTTTGACTGTGTCCTGGTTTTGTCTGGAGAAAGACCTTCACGGATATCCGGTAATTTACTCCTGGATCGAGTTCTGGGTGCACAGGTTGTCTGGGCCCGGCCTGAAGAGCGCGATGAAATTTTGCAAAAAACTTTCCAGGAAGTGGAGGAGGCTGGCCGGAGGCCCTACTTAATCCCTTATGGGGGTTCAAACGCAGTTGGCGCGGCGGCCTACGCATATGCGGTGCAAGAGCTGTTGGGACAGGGTGTGCGGCCGGACAGCATCGTATTTCCATCTTCCTCCGGAGGTACTCAGGCAGGATTGGTGGCCGGCGCAAGTCTTTTTGGATTCGGTGGACAGGTGCTGGGGATCAGTGTGGATCAACCTGCGGAGGTACTAAAGCAGCGCATAGCGAATTTGGCGAGCGAGGTCGCTGAGATCTTGGGCGAATCGATCACTTTCTCGCCGGAAGAAATCCTGGTGAATGACGATTTCATCGGGGCAGGCTATGGTGTGATGGGGGAGGCAGAGATGGAATCTATCCAGTTGTTTGCCAAACTGGAAGGTCTGTTCCTCGATCCTGTCTATACGGGTCGAGCTGCGGCGGGATTGCTGTCTCTGGTCCAGACCGGATCTTTCCGGTCGAAACAGACTGTACTGTTTTGGCATACCGGGGGTACACCGGCGCTATTTGCTGAGAAATACCAGTTTACAATTACATCTTAAAGCCGATTACTTCGTAGACCGGCACCGGCTGGGTCTTTCCCTTGGCGT
>DASQQR010000595.1:0-11066 GCA_035643335.1 Anaerolineales bacterium | reverse complement strand
CACCGTGCCCAAGCTGACGGTGGTGACCCGCAAGGCTTACGGTGGCGCTTACGACGTGATGAGCAGTAAGCATATTCGCGGGGATGTCAATCTGGCCTGGCCGACTGCTGAGATCGCCGTGATGGGCCCGGACGGGGCGGTGAGCATTATCTTCCGAAAAGAGCTGGCCAGCGCTGAAGATCCGGAGAGACGAAAGGCCGAATTGGTGGCTGAATACCGGGAGAAATTCGCCAACCCCTATGTGGCTGCTTCGCGGGGCTACCTCGATGACGTGATCGAACCGCGTGAAACCCGCCCGCGCTTAATTAATGCAGTGGAGATGCTTGGCAACAAGCGGGATACCAATCCTCCGAAGAAGCACGGGTGCATCCCGCTGTAATATCGTGGCTCTCCCACTGAAAGCGGAAGTCCCAGTATTATTTACAGTTCAACGGAGAAACGTTTCGCTTTCAGCTGAAAACGCGGCAGGCCGCCATGGGGAACTGACTTGAAAAAAGCCTTGCGAAGGCTCATCTCGAGCGCCTTCACCCTGAAAGCAAACCTTCGCAAGGCTTTTTCATCCCTTGCGTACACACCGATCACTTCGCGGGGGGCAGAAGGGGGCTTAAAAACGGGTTTCTGCTAGAAAAACGAATGGAAACGAATAAGCGGATTCTTGAAGATTAAGGACTGGTTAAGCAGTTCGGAAATGAACAAATGTATGAAAATGAGGGAGGTGGAGGCGAGATTGGGCTGCAAAAGGGTGATAACGGGGGGATGGAAGGGGGATTCAGGGCTGTTTTCAGCCCAACTTGTGATCAACGGCGAATCGGTGAAACAAGTAATTTAAGTGTTGTTTAATAATGTTCGGGAAAAAACGAATACGAAATTAGCGGGGTTAAACGGGATTTTCTGCTTGCAGAGAACGGGAAAGAGGGCGGACTACGGGCGATGGATGAGACTGGAGACGGAGGACAGGGGACCAGTAATCAAGGACTGCGGACGAGGGTCCCCGGACTAGAGCGCTCGGTCGGGAGACCTCGCCGATCAGGAGGCGACGGTTGCTGGAGGCGGGACGCGGATACTTCGGCAGGCGCAGTACAAGCAAGCGGGTTTCGACGGGCTCAACCCGACGGGAAGAAGTACTGTTTACGCTTCGATGGAGAAACGTTTCGCTTTCAGTTCAAATCGCGGCAGGCTGCCATAGGGCACGACCGAAATGGCTGGGCGCAATCCCAATGATTCGGAAATGGTGCTTTCGATTGCCGATTGGATGCGGGTTAAATCCGCCTCCTGCGCTAACTCCAGCCTGATTTCCAATTCGTACATCTCACGGTGAGGAACGACCCTGATCTGGTATTCATTCACGGGATCGAACTGGCGGATCAGGTTCTCGATGGCACTGGGGAATATATTTACGCCTCTGACCACAACCATATCATCTGCACGACCAAGAATCCCTCCTTGGAAACGTGCAAATGTGCGCCCGCAGTCACAGGGATCAAGATTGAGGTTTACCAGGTCGCCAGTCCGGTAGCGGATGACCGGAAAGCCCATCCGGTTCAGGTTTGTAATAACCAATTCGCCCATTTGCCCCGGCGGAACTTCGGATCCCGTTCCAGGATCCACGACCTGAACGATAAATTCACTTTCGATGATGTGATTGCCTCCAGGCTGCAGTTCGCATTCAAAGGTGTGAGCGCCCACCTCTGATGCGCCGGCATGGTCGAAGCATTTCACACCCCAGGCCCTTTCGATACGAGCCTTCGTGGCCGGGATGTTGGCGCCTGGCTCACCCGCGTGAACGGTGATGCGCACCGGGCTTTCCCTCAGATCAATCCCCGCTTCGCGGGCAGCTTCAGCCAGCCGGAGCGCATAGATGGGCGTGCAGCACATAGCCGTCGCACCGAGCTCAAAGAGCAGATGCAGTCGCTGCAAAGAGTCGCGGCCGCTACCTAGGATCATCAATGCACCAATTTCCTGTGCGGCCTCCACAGCTGCCCAAAATCCGATGAAGGGTCCAAAAGAAAAAGGAATCAGGAGCCGGTCACTGGCGGTCAGTCCGGCACCTGACAGAATATAACCCCAGCATTTTCCCTACCAGGCCCAACTCTCTTCCGTGTCGATGACGCGCAACGGCGCCCCAGTGGTGCCAGAGGTTTGGTGGATGCGTGTATAGGCGGATTCGGAAAAAGTGGCATTGATGCCAAAGGGCGGATCCTCAGTTTGAGCCCAGACCAATTCGTCCTTGGTGGTCACTGGGAGCCGATTTAGATCTTCGAGTGATTGGATATCTTTTGGCCTAAGCCCCGCGGAATTAAATTTGGCGGTATAGAAACGATTGCGACCGTAGATCTGCGCCAGCATGGACTGGAGTCTGTTCAGTTGAAGGGATTTCAACTGATCACGGGGCATGGTCTCGGTAACCCGGTCGAAGTATGGCTGGTAGATTACCTTTCCTCGGAGCGGACTGGCAGAATCCCAAAGGGGAAAAAGTGGAGGTGAGGGTTCTTTCCTACTACAGGTCTACATTCTCGATTTCGCCAATTATAAGCGAGAAGTGCGTCCTCAATCTAGATAGGTGATCTAGTCGGAGTTGTGTAAAGGCCGGAAGGAAGACAGGTTTGACTTTGGGCATTAGATATGGTATGCTATGTACATATATGAGAACGCTGTTCGGATTAGCGAACAACCTACCTTAGAATGACTACTACCGTAACCTCCGTTGAACGTGCCTTTCGAATGCTTCGATTGTTCGATGATGGACAACCAGAGCAGAGTGTCTCTGAAATCAGCAGAGCACTTAACATTCATAAAAGCACTGCCCACAATATCGCCCAGACTCTGTGCAAACTTAATGTCCTTGAGCAAGACCCAGCGAGCCTGAAGTACCGCCTGGGGTCGGGGTTGGTAAACCTGGGAAACCTAGCAAGGCAACGATTGGACATTCGTTGGTTAGCGCGTCCGCATTTGGAGAGTCTGGCGCGGGAGGCTCGTGCGAGCACCTTTTTGGGCGTTTTCGAGAACGATGGCATCACAATAGTAGAAAAAGCTGAGTCGCCGGAGCAATTGAGAATTTCTGCTCCTATTGGCCAACGCGTGCCCTTTTGTGGGGGCTCTTTTGGACGGGTATTTCTGGCTTATATGCCTCTATCCGAAGTAAATCGCTTGATTAAGGAGCATGGTCTCCGGCAGTTCACCGCGACTTCCATCACTGACCCGGACGAGTACCGCACGAGGCTAGCGCAGGTTAGAGCGCAAGGCTATGCCTTGGACGGTACCGAGGAGTATCTTGACGGTGTTTGGGCGGTTTCCGCACCAATTTTTGATGGCGATGGCGTAGTCGCGGGCCTGACATCGGTTACCTTTAAAGCTCAGATCGGACCGAAGAAAGCGGATGAGATTATCCACACAACGGTGGAGGCCGCTGAATGGATCACCCGGCGCCTGGGAGGAAATCAATTTGGAGAAGCCCATGAAACAACTGATTAGGCTTAGAGTTAATGGGGAGACTCATGAGCTATGGACACCGATTCACAAGACCCTCCTGGAAGTGCTGCGCGAAGATTTGCATCTGACGGGCACCAAACATGGTTGTGAGCTAGGAGAGTGTGGTGCCTGTGCCGTGCTGATGGCCGGCAAACCGGTATTATCCTGCTTGATATTGCCCGTTGAACACCAGGATGAGGAGATCCTAACGGTGGAAGGCATGGCGACCAGCGGCCAGCCGCACCCGTTACAAACAGCCTTCGCGGAACTGGGCGCCGCGCAATGTGGCTACTGTACGCCCGGTGTATTGGTCACTGCAATGGCTTTGCTAAGCGAGAATCCAAATCCTTCTCGCCAGGATATCCGGGGGGCTTTGGCGGGAAACCTGTGCCGCTGTACCGGATATTCCAAGATCATTGAGGCTGTTGAGCTTGCCGCGGTCCGGATGAACGATTGAGGAACCCGGCGCTAAACCGGACGGTTTTGAAAGGAACGCACCCCTAACTAGGTTCGGGTGCCAGGAAATGGGAGGCTTCGTATGCCAGAGGATCATGAATTGAAAATTATTGGCAAACCCTTGAGCAAAGTAGATGCTATGGGTAAGGTGACCGGGGAGACTAAATTCGCCGATGATATCAGCCTGCCGCGGATGCTTTACTGCAAGATATTACGCAGCCCTTATCCCCATGCGAAGATCAATTCCGTCGATACTGCGCCGGCTTTGAAACAGCCAGGGGTGGTGGCTGCCATAACCGGTTTGGATCTGCCGATCAAGTATGGTATTTTGCCCGTGAGCCAGGATGAAGAAGCGCTATGCGTAGACAAGGTTCGCTTTGCTGGCGACCCCGTCGCGGCGGTTGCTGCCCTTGACGAAGAAAGTGCAGAAGCGGCGTTGGAGGAAATCATTGCCGACTACGATCCACTGCCGGCGATGATGTCTATTGAAGAGGCTTTAGATCAGGAGGAGGTACAGATACACCAGTATGCAGAGAAGGGCAACATTCACAAACTTGTTTCCTTGGAATTCGGGGATGTCTCCCAGGGTTTTTACGAAGCAGATCATGTTCGGGAAGACATCTACTATTATGAGGGAAATACCCATCTACCGATCGAGCAGCATTCAGCGGTAGCGCAGTACGGTGCGGATGGACGCTTGACTTTGTGGTCATCAACACAGACACCTCATTACGTCCACCGTACGCTTTCCAAGGTGTTGGAGATGCCGGCGAGCCGCATACGCGTGGTCGCCACGCCCGTGGGAGGTGGTTTTGGAGGCAAGAGCGATCCCTTATCTCATGAAATTGTGGTGTGCAAATTAGCGATGCTGACCGGGCGTCCAGTCAAGATCACTCTGACCCGCGAAGAGGTATTTTATACCCACCGGGGACGGCATCCAGTCCTGATGTGGATCAAAACCGGAATGAGAAATGATGGCTCCATCACCGCCATGCACTTTCGTTCCTACCTAGATGGAGGCGCTTACGGAAGTTACGGCGTTGCCACTACTTATTACACTGGGGCCCTGCAGACGGTAACCTACCCTATCCCTCACTACAAATTCGAGGGTGTTCGGGTATTTACCAACAAACCGCCTTGTGGTCCGAAGCGCGGGCACGGGACACCGCAACCCCGCTTTGCTGTTGAGACTCAGCTAGACAAATTTGCTGAGGACTTAGGAATAGATCCAGTTGACTTACGCTTAAAACATCTGGTCTCCCCCGGTAGCCTGACTGCCAATCATTTAAAGATTACCACCATCGGGCTAAGGGAGTGTATCGAGAAAGTAGTTAGGGCTTCCGAATTCCACGAGCGACGTGGGAACATGCCCGCGGGCAAGGGATTGGGGTTGGCATGTGGCTCTTATCTGAGTGGCGCAGGACTGCCGATTTACTGGAACAAGATGCCACACTCTGGGGTTCAAATCAAGATAGATCGCGGCGGTGGTGTTACTGCCTTCTGCGGCAGCATCGACATTGGCCAGGGATCCGATTCAGTGCTGGCATACATCATTGCCGAGGAATTGGGTGTCAACGTTGAAGATGTGATCGTCGTTACTGCCGACACTGATCTTACGCCTGTGGATTTGGGCAGCTATTCCAGCCGGGTGACGCTGATGACCGGCAATGCTGCCATCGCCGCCGCCCGCCCGTTGCGAGAAAAAATACTGTCCGCGGCAGCTGAGGCGTTGGAGTTGCCGGCGGAGGCACTGACCATCGAGTCGGGTAGGGTGTTCTGTATCGACGATGTGCGGCGCTCATTGACCTTTGTGGAAGCGGTCCAACTGGCTGAAGCCAGGTACGGCACGCTTGGTTCTGTAGGTAGCTATACTCCCCCCAAACGTGGTGGTCGTTATAAGGGTTCAGGCGTGGGTCTTTCCCCTAACTACAGCTATACAGCCTGCGTAGCGGAGGTTACCTGTGACCCTCAAAGCGGTGAATACAGCGTTGACAAACTCTGGTTGGCGCACGATGTAGGAAAAGCCATAAATCCCTTGTTGGTAATTGGACAGGTGGAGGGCAGCGCCTACATGGGTTTGGGCGAGGGGATGATGGAAGAACAGATCTTCCGTCGCGGCCTTCATAAAATCCCTTCCATGTTGGATTACAAAAGTCCGACTGCGCTGGACACTCCTGAAATCGAAACCATCCTGGTCGAGACCATTGATCCGGAGGGCCCTTACGGGGCAAAGGAGGCCGGCCAAGGACCGTTGTTGCCGGTTATGCCGGCCATCGCCAACGCCATTTACAATGCGGTTGGTGTGCGCATTGACGAGGTACCGATCACGCCCGAAAAGGTATATAAGGCTCTGCGAGAGAAAGACCGGGGAGGTTCTTCTCGGATCGGTCCCAACCGTATCCCCCCGGTTGAATTTCCAGACCCTATCCGGGTTGAGACTCCCAAGGAGAGTTTGCCAGCATGATGCGTTTACCTCCCTTTGAATATCTAACACCGCGTACCCTCCCCGAGGCCGTGGAGATGAAGGCCAAGTACGATTCCGAGGCGATGTACGTCTCAGGAGGCACCGACCTGTATCCCAAGATGAAGCGTCGCCAGTTCACGCCGGAGGGCCTGATCAGTTTGAACAGAATCGATGAACTGTGCGGAGTGGCTAACGGAGACGGGATGACTCTTGGCGCAGGGTTAACGTTAACGGAGGTGGCCAACCACCTCGAAATCGGATGTCATTATCCAGCTCTGGCTCGCGCGGCCGGGCTGGTTTCCTCGCCTGCGTTGCGCAATGTTGGCACCATCGGCGGCAACCTGTGTGTGGATACTCGCTGCAATTATTATGACCAGACGTATCAATGGCGCAAAGCTCTTGGTTTTTGCCTCAAAAAGAGTGGTGACACTTGCTGGGTTGCCTTGAGTAGCCCACGCTGCCTGGCGGTGAGCAGCTCCGATTGTGCTCCGGTCGCGATCGCCTTGGATGCCCAGGTTCGCCTGGTTGGGCCTGAAGGGGAGCGGACCATACCGGTATCTGCGCTCTACAATAATGATGGCAGGGAATACTTGCTTAAGTCCCCTGACGAGATACTGGTATCTATCCACCTTCCAAACCGGGAGGACTGGAAAATGGCGTACTGGAAGATGCGCAGACGGGGCTCGATTGATTTTCCAATCTTGGGTGTGGCGGTGGCCCTGCGCCTGGATGTCGATGGCTGCTGCAGCGAAGCACGCATCGTGTTGGGTGCAGTTGCATCGCAGCCCCTCATCGCGGACGAAGCGGCCTCTCTGTTGGTCGGAAAGAGAATCACACCCGAGTTAGTTCAGCTGGCTGCCGACGAGGCTTATAAGCTGGCCAAACCTCTGGACAACACCGATATGGCGTTAGGTTATCGCAAGAAGATGGCGCGGGTTTACATAGCCGGGGCGCTCTCAGAGGCTGCCGGATTGTCCACCGAGAGAGGAATTACCTCTGCCATGGTTCATTGATGATTCCAAGCCGCTTGACAGGTTTATTTTTTTTCTATATAATGGTCATACCATTTAATCATTATATGGTCAAATCAATATCAAAACATATCCAATTTGTCTTTTATATGAACTTGACTTTATAGAGAGTGGCGAAGTTCTATTATGTTCACAAAAGTTCAGGTTAGCAGGGTTTCAGAAGAAATTATCCGACAAATAGAACAGGCGATTTATTCTGAGAAGTTATTACCCGGGGACCGTTTGGCTCCGGAGCGTGAGTTAGCCGAACAATTCGGGGTCAGTCGCATAACGATCCGAGACGCCTTACGCGTCCTAGAATCAAATGGCCTGATTGAGATCCGGGTGGGAGCCAACGGCGGCGCCTTTGTGCGCGAACCTAACCTGGATTCGCTCAGCAGCTCGCTAAACTCCATGATAAAGTTTAAAAAGGCATCGCTTCTTGAGCTCACCGAAGCCCGCAAAGTCATTGAGACTGCCACGGCAGAGCTGGCTGCGGATAGAGCATCCCCTGAGGACTTGGAACTCTTAGAAGAGGTGGTCATGGCGGCCAGAAAAGCGCTTGAGTCAGGCGATTTGTATTACATGCCTCACAGCGTAAATTTCCATTCCGCCTTAGCCAAATCCGCAAAGAATTATATCCTCGAACTCACAG
Organism: Anaerolineales bacterium; assembly: GCA_035643335.1. GTDB lineage: Bacteria > Chloroflexota > Anaerolineae > Anaerolineales > UBA4823 > DASQQR01. Next base: position 3,013 of record DASQQR010000595.1, on the reverse strand, counting down.
TGGGTTCATTTCGAACCCAATTTTACAACGTTCTTGAGAAATTACTGCCCACCCGTGATATGGCTGAAAAAGCTGCTGAAGATCATTGGGGTATCTATGAAGCAGTGAAGGCTGGCGATGGGAAACTGGCCCGCCAATTAATGGAAGAACACCTTTCTTATTTTGAGAACAAAGTTCACACCTTGAACGGCAGCTCGTTACTGGACGATGAGTAATAAACGTAAAAGATATTCAGAGGACAAGGTCTCTTTTTTTAAGATCGTTTTTTATTCAGGAGGAAAATTATGACGCTTGCAGTTGAGGCGAGGCCGTATGCTAAGGAAGAGCAAATGAGAACGCTTCGAGGCATGATAGAGTGGCTAAGGGAAGAAGGCAGGCTGCTTGAAACGGATGTGGAAGTGAATCCGGATCTTGAAATCACTGGCATCCAGAAGTCACTAGATGGTAGCCTCCCCATTCTTTTTAACAATATTAAAGGCTACCCTAATGCCCGGGCAGTCACAAACCTGTTCACCGATATGGATGTCCTGAACCGTATGTTCGGTTGGGAGGATGCCAAGGACCGCACAGGCAAGCTTGCCTATGCCCTTACCCACCCGATTCCCCCCGTTGAAGTTCCCCAGGAGGAAGCAACCTCTCAGGAAGAAGTCATCACCGATGACCTGGAGGTCAATAAGCATGTGGTGGCAATCCGCCATACAGAGTTGGAAACGGAGATGACGATAGGGAGTGGCAACAGCGTGGTAGTTGGTCCCTATTTCCACGGGGGAAGCCATATCGGATATAACCGGATGAATGCACGCTGGGGGAATATATGCACCTTCCAATCCGCGCCAGGCGCTCACATGTGGCAGATTATCACGGAGCATTATCATGATGACAAACCCATTCCGCTTACGATGTGTTTCGGTGTACCTCCAGCTGCGACCCTTATCGCTGGTGGTGGTTATGACTACGTGGTTCTGCCTCGCGGCGGCGATGAATTGGGCGCAGCAGGGGCCGTTCAAGGATTCCCGATCCGCATCGTCAAAGCTCATACGGTAGATGCCTGGGCGCTGGCTGATTGTGAACTCGTACTGGAGGGCCATCTCTACCCGCGCGACAAGCGTTACGAAACAGCTGAGGCGGAAGAACACCAAACGCAGGGTAAATACTTCTTTCACCCAGAATGGGCGGGCTATATGGGAAAGGCATACAAAGCGCCCACATTCCACGTAACCGGTATCACCATGCGACGTCGAGAAACCAAACCGCTCTTCTACCTGCTCGGTGTGCACATGGCGGATTGTCAAAACATTGACAGCACTGTCCGGGAGTCGGCCATTTTTGAGTTATGCGAACGGCTTCAACCTGGCATCGTACAAGATGTGAACATCCCCTATCCGATGACAGACTGGGGCGGCTGCATTATCCAGGTTAAGAAGCGCAATCGCATTGAAGAGGGATGGCAGCGCAACTTCCTCTCAGCGATCCTATCGTGCAGTCAGGGTATGCGGCTGGCAATCGCTGTGGATACGGATATCGATATTTACTCGATGGATGACATTATCTGGGCCCTGACCACGCGCGTCAACCCCCACACCGATATCCTCAATCCCATCCCGGGTGGTATTGGCCAAACCTTCCAACCCCAAGAACGCATGACCGCTGGAGAGCGGGAATGGACTGCCTCGAATACGAAGTTCGAAGGTGGCATGGGAATTGACGCTACTGTTCCCTACGGTTATGAAATGGATTTCCACCGACCGGTGTATCCGGTTGATAAAGTCGACTTGACTAAATGGTTTGATCAGGAGGATGTAAAACACGCGAAGTCGTTGATGACTGGTTGGTCGTATGTCTTGTCCAAAACTGGCCGCTAGAGATTAAGGCCTTGAGAGGAGCCGTTAGAAATTGTTATCACCCTTTCGCGTTTTGGACCTGGCGGACGAAACTGGCTTCCTGTGCGGGAAAATCCTGGCGGACCTGGGCGCTGATGTGATTAAGATCGAGCCGCCGGGCGGTGACGCTGCTCGGAAGATCGGGCCCTTTCCTGAGGGAGAATTTTGCCCAGAAAAAAGTTTGTACTGGATAAGCTATAACACTAACAAACAGGGCATCACCCTCAACTTAGAAAACGCTAGAGGTAGAGATCTCTTTAAAAGTCTGGCTAGAGGGGCGGATTTTGTTATTGAAACGTTTCCACCAAAGAGGCTGGAAAAGTTGGATTTGGGATTTGAAATCCTTCAATCCATCAACCCGCGGATGATCCTGATCTCGATCACCCCCTTCGGCCAACGTGGACCATTTCGGGACTATAAAGGCAAGGATTTGGTTGCAATGGGGATGAGCGGGTTGATGTCCCTCATCGGCGAGCCGGATAAACAACCCCTGCGCGTCTCGCTGCCTCAGGCGCCTCTATGGGCTGGCATGTATGCCGCTGCTGGAGGGCTGATCGCACATTACTACCGAGAAATAAGCGGCACCGGTCAGCACGTAGATGTCTCCCTTCAAAGTGGACTCTTGTGGGCTCTGGCCAACGCTCCTGCTTTCTGGATTACAAACCGAACTGTGCCTCGCCGTGCCGGTTGTCAGGTTACCGGGCGCAGTATTACCGGCGCAACCATGAGAGCCATTTACCGTTGCAAGGATGGCTACATCAACTTCATCATCTACGGTGGTGCAGCGGGCCGGCGTTCGAACCAGGCACTGATTGAGTGGCTGAAGGAAGAGGGACTGGCCACAGAATCTCTACTGAGGAAAGATTGGAGCAGTTTCAATATTGCTGAATGCTCCCAACTTGAAGTTGATGAACTTGAAGAACCTGCTGCCAAGTTGTTCCTGCGGTATACCAAGGCCGAATTTCTGGAACAGGGTTTTAGACGCGGTCTTTTAGGCTATCCAGTCGCCAACGCTCGAGACATCATCGAGGATCCCCATCCCCATGCTCGAAATTTCTGGCAGACAATCGAGTTCCCCTATTTCTCGAGAGAGTTGCTCTTTCCTGGAGGGTTTGCTCAATTTTCGGAGGCGG
>DASQQR010000594.1:0-2585 GCA_035643335.1 Anaerolineales bacterium | reverse complement strand
CTTTACGGTTGTCGTTCCGAGTGAGACGAAGCATCTCAACCTACAGGCCGGAAACGCTCCACCCAGAAATGACAAACAAGAGTTGGTTTGGAAAATCAACAGGACCTATCCATAAACCTCCTCGCTCTGTGGTTGTCGGATTTAAGATTTAGTATTGGGACTGGCTTGGTAACTGATTTCCCCTCCAACAGTGAAGCCATGATCATCTGAGGTTCGAGTACTGCAAGTCACCGAGCCGATCTGCGATGCTCAGGTATTCCCTGGTTCTGCGGAAACATTCCGATGATGGTTGCATCCCAGGAGCCGTAAGAATAGGCTAATTATATCAATTTTCTCCGATTTGCACAGGAGGGAAATTTGTACCGGGTTGAATTTCTGCCTAACCAGTTTATAACCCTGAAATCGCCTAAAAGCATTCCGCCCCAAGCGATGGGCCAGGGGCGGAATCTCGCGCATAGGACGATTTCATTGTCGGGATTTTGGGTATAACGCGCACGGCTTCAGCAGATCAGGAACCCGGAATACGCATCAGCATCAACTGACCGGCCTCCCGTTTATAGAGCACATCGCCCACTTGCTCCTCTGCTACGTTTGTTCCATGAGCCTGTACATCCAACAGCCAGGCGCCTTCACCGAACCATTTCGAAGCGTCGACGATGCCACTGGACTCGCCCTCCGGGTCATTGACTGTGGCAACCACGCTCCAGGATCCGCTCCCGAAATCGTAGCGCCAGATCTTGGCATTATCAGTGTCCTCTTGGACCATCAGGCTGTTGGCACTGGTGTCCACGTTGTCTGGACTGGTAAAAGGGACATACAGGCTACTTGCAGGCGCATCTCCATCGGCGAAGACCGAAAAGCTGTCCACCTTGCGCGGGTTATTCTGGTTGAACACGAACTTGAAGATACGACCGTTGTCAGCCAGACCAGCAGTGCCGCTCGGGCCGCGCATCATCCGCCCGGTTGCCGGGTCAGGAACGACGCGCGTCGCCCCGGTGTCCGCCACGTACAATACCCTCGGATTATTCTTGTCGTAGGCCAGGTCTTCCAGGCGGATGAACTGGAATACATTGTTCTCATTAGACCACTGCTCGAGGGCATCTTGCGGTGCCAGGCCAGTTTCGCCACGGGCGATTTCTTTCGGCACGCGGATGAATTCGCCTTGCCAGTCATCTCCCGGCTGGATATCGAGATAGTCGTTGGCCTCGTTGAAGGGGTCAGCAGGGTCGACCGGACCATCACCCGTACGGGTCACCCGGAAGGCCCACAAGCTGCCTTTATCCTCCCTGATGTGGTTTTCGTGACTTGCCAGGTACATGTACAGCTGGGAAGAAGGCGCGCTGAAAGTGTCATCCGTTGTCAGCATGGCAAATTGGCTCCATCCACCGGGGACAACCACCGTGTTCTCGTGATTGAGCCGCCCTATCCCGGCCACCTGGGTGAACTCGCCGCTTGCAGCATCGAGGACCACGGCGTAACCGCCCTGGCGTTGTCCTCCTAAGGCGGGATCGGGACCGTAGGGAGCGCCAGCGGGCACAGCGACGATGTCATTGGTCTCCTCATTCGTGAAGAAGGTATAGCGCGAGAAGCCCTCCTCAGGACCGGCCATGAAGGCCGAACAAAATCGCAGGAAGCCGGCATCCGGTGGCAGGGCGACGGAGGCAGCCAGCACGCCAGCACTGCTCGTATCCAGCGTCAGCTTCGAGACCGAGGCGTCCTGGAAATCGGCTTCTCCGAAGAATGGGACTGTGGTCTCTTCATGGTTCACAAAGACATCTACCGTGTTTTGCTCGGGTCCAGGTGCAATCCCGATTCCGTCAGGAATGCCCTCAAAGGTGAAATCGCCCAGAATCTCCCCGCTGCTGATGATCGGTGTCACCGAGGAACCTGCCGGCAAACCGGAATCGAGCGTGATGAAGGCCGGTTCACCTGTGAGAAAGGAAGCATCTGCCAGGGACTGCCCGGGCAAGGCAAAAACAAGCGCCAGCGCAATCAATAAGAACCAAAAATGGAATCTCCTAAACGCAGTCATTTGTATGTCTCCTTTTGATTTTGTTCTAAAACCAGTAATTTATCTGACCATTTGCCTGCGTCCAGATTCGGGATAGGTGGGTCCGGTGTCTCATTGAAGCATCCCGCAGGAAGCCACAATCCCCTCAAAACGAGCACTGAAAGTCACCAGGCCCATCTGCGATGCTCGGGTATGTCTTGATTCTCTGAAATATTCCGATGATGGTTGAATCCCAGGCGTCGGTAATTTAATGCAATTGTATCAAATTTCTCTGAATATGCGAGTGAGGAATTCCTGAGCCTTTGGAATCAGTATGGAAAAAGGTGGATGCGAGAATTGACTGTGTGCCCTCCCCCGGGCAAAGTGAGCCTGGGGCGGGGCACACAGTCGATGACGAACTACTAGTTATATGGTCACCTTGATGATCAAGGCTGCATCAGTAGAAGCTCGGTTTCGTGAACCAAAGCATCCGACGCGTTTTGATCAATAAATTGAGGGGTAAAATCACGCGTCTGGCTGATAAAGGATTGCAGTTGATCTTCATAGGCATCCTGCTGGCCACGCTCCTTCAATC
>DASQQR010000593.1:0-4318 GCA_035643335.1 Anaerolineales bacterium | reverse complement strand
TGGCGAGCCTCCTCCCGGCTGTTCACGTTGAGCTTGGCGTAAATGTTCTTAACGTGCGTTTTTACAGTGTTAATGGAGATGACCAGCTCCTCGGCAATCTCCGGATTAGTGAGCCCAGCGGCGATGAGGCGCAGGACGCGCTGCTCTTGTTCGGTGAGCGGCTCGATGAGCAATTCCGTGCCAGGAGATAAGACGGTTTGTTTCTGAGATTGCTCTTGAGCCATCGCATAAAGTAATGCGCGCCCGTAGGCAGCCAGCGATTCCTCACCGATTCCGGGGAGAGTGTCTTGCAGCAGCTTCGCCAGTCGTTCCCCTTCATCCAGAATGATGCGCTGGTAGCCCTGCGGTTGAGCCAGGGTAAGTGCCTGGATCAGCGTCTCCCGCGCTCGTTCACGCTCACCAAGCGCAGCGCGAGCCAGAGCCAGCAGGATCTGCATTTCGATTCCGCTCCTGGTCCGCCCGTGATCCTGCGCCTCCGGGAGCCAAACTTCGAGTTGGTGGATGGCCGCGTCGGCCTCACCCTGTTCAATGCGCATTCGAGCGACGACCAGGGCTTGCTGCTCAAGTTGAATCGTGGGGACATCATCGCCGGGGAGGGCTTCCGTTGAAGCCCAGCGTTGTACCGCGGCCAGATCGCCGCCTGCCAGGGCAAAGCGGGCCTGGTAGATGCTTGGCAACCTGAATAGAAAAGGTCGATCTGCCTGAGCGGCGAGGGATCCCAGCAGCTGCTCAGCTTGGTCGCTCTCCCCACGCGCGAAGTGTACCTGCGCCAGGACGACCGGGCTATCTGCCAATAGGTCTTCTTCGGGGAATTGTTGGCTGGCTGAAACCGCCTGAGATACGCCCTGCTGGGCTGCTTCCAGGTCATTTCGCTCTAGTGCCAGCATGCCGAGTCCGAGCTGAGCCCTGGCCGTGCGGATTGAAGACTGCTCGTGGTCCATGGGCGCGTTCTCCGTCCTTGCGAGCACCCGTTGGAAGATCCGCTCGGCTTGATCCAGTTCGCCCCTCTGATAAGACACCTCACCCAGGAGCAGCATGGAATCGAGGGTGCCATAGATGTTCTCGGCGGCTTCGCAAAGTGCCAGCGCTTCCCTGAGCGTTTGCCGGGCAGTGTTCAGCCTTCCCTGCAAAATCTCGTCCACCCCGATCATGATCAGGCTGATGCCACGCCACTGCCTGTCGCTCGCCGGTAGCAAACCTAGAGCCTTTCTACCAAATGAAAATGAGGCTTTGAAATCCCTTTGCAACCAGTTGACCAGGGAACGGAAAGCGAACACCTCGCCAAGCCTGTGATCATTTTCCTGGCGCCGCCAATACTCTTCGGCGATCTGAACTGGCAATTGCATGCGGGCTTTGGTTTCGGCTGAATGCCGGTTCGAAGTGAACAAAATCGCCGTCGCAAAGGTCATGCAAATCTCCGGATGATCGCGCAACGCTTGCTCGGGCAGCTGTTCCATCCAACGCCTCAAGGTTTGGTGTTCATTCTGCACCAGACGAGGTGCGATGATCCGCTGGATGAGATCCGCGGCCCGCCCATAATCCTGGGCGTACAGGGAAGCCTCGATGGCTTCCGCTAACATGCCATGGTCTGCATACCAGAGACTGGCCTTGCGAGCCAGCTCGCGTAGCCTCCCCGCCCCCAGCCGCTGGCGGGCATAATGCTGCATGGCCTCGGCAAACAAGGCATGATAGCGATACCATTGCCTGGATCGGTCGAGGGGAACCAGGAAGAGGTTGGCGCGCTCCAACTGCTCAAGGATCAGGGCGCTGTCCTCCCGGCCGGTGACCGCTTCGCACAAAGGCGCGGCCAATCGGGTCAGGATGCTCGTGTGGAGCAAGAACTCCTGCGTGGCTTCAGGCTGAGCGCTGAACACGTCGGCCACGAGATAGTCCAGGATGGGCCGGTGGCTGCCGGTAAAACTATCCAGATATGCCTCGATCTCGCGCTGTTCCTCCATCTTGTGGAGAGCGAGTGCCACCAGGCTGAGGCCCGCGGCCCATCCCTCGGTGCGCTCGGCCAGGCGAGTCACCTCCTCAGAGGGGAGCGAGAACGGAAGAGCCAGCTGCAGGAAGGCCTCGGTCTCCTGAAGGGTAAAGCGCAGATCTGTGGCTCGCAGCTCGTTGAGATCGTTGTGGGCCCGCAGGCGTGCCAGGGGCACAGGTGGATCGCTGCGCGTGATCAGGACCAGGTGCAGCTGGGCCGGCAGGTGATCGATGAAAAACGCCAGTGTCTCGTGAACTTGCTGGGCAGTGATGCAGTGGTAATCCTCCAAGACCAGGATGGCTTTGTTCGGAATCTGGGCCATCCCATTAATAAACAGTGTCAGCAGCACCTCAAGAGGAGGTTGAGGCGAATTATTCAATAGCCCCAGGGCAGATTCGCTTGCCTGCCCGTCGAAAGCCTGGCAGGCGGTGAGTACATAGCGCCAAAAACGAACTGGGTCGTTGTCGCCCGGATCCAGAGAGATCCAGGCCACCTGGGTTGGGGGTTGAATCTCGGATTGTGACTTAGGTGGATTATCCACCTTCAACCTTAGACTCTCAACCCACTCGCTGATCAGCGTAGTTTTGCCAAAGCCTGCCGGGGCAGAGACCAGGGTAACCTTGTGGTCAATTCCTTCATCCAGGCGGGCCAACAACCGCTCGCGGGAGACAAGTGAGGCGCGTGGATGCGGAACCACGAGTTTTGTGTTCAAGAGCTCATAAACGTCGCCTGTCTGGCGATAATTGGTCATGATAGGTACCAGTACTAAATTTGGAAACAGAATCACCCATTAAGTCGATAGTAATCTTCCAAATTGCAGCCTGACTGCTTGGCCATTGGGGAGAACATTATCAGGGATTTGATAATCTTAGCTCCCGGACTCGGGGGAATGTCCAAATCCGATTCTAGCAAAATAGGAGAAGATCGGTCAAGAATAAAACTTGACGGGTTCAGCACGCAATAAATCGATTAAGTGGAGATTCCCGCCGCTTGAGCCATGAAATCTGCGTCATTTATGCGGCTCGACCAAAAACCAGGAGCCGAAATGATGAAACGTCAGCGCTAGCCGCCATCATGCCGGGGCTGAGTGGAATGCGGTTGGGTGGTTAATACGATATAGCCATTTTAATCACGTGTCAATTAGGTATGGGTGGGCCGCAGAACTTTGACAATATGCTTTGGACTGCGCATGCTGATAGAGCCACTGTGCGACGTCCGCCAAGATTTTTTGGAGAGTGACATCAATAAAAGCCTGGAAGCAATCGCCGCGGGCCTCAGTCCACGCGGCGCAGCTCGCACAGGTAGGCTCGGTGTGGGACCGAGCCGCTGACCGGGTCGATTGCCTCGTCCCCGATGATCAGATTGAAATTAGCGCCGTCGGAATCAAAGGGCCTGTAGCCAGGCGCGCCGATCTCGGGGCAGGCCTGCCACCAACCATGCTGGCCACAGACGACATCCGGCTTTAACGTATCATTCAGCCGGGCGCGCGCCCTGACGCGGCCTCCGGGTGTCTCTATGTACACCCAATCGCCCGCCTGGATGCCGCGCTCCGCGGCCGCCGCCGGATGCAGCTCCACCTCCGGATCCATGGCCCTCCGGCGCAGACTTGGCAGGCCACGATGCTGGCTTTCGCAAAACAGGGTGTGTTTGGCGCAGGTCAGGATCAACGGGTAGCGCTTGAGCAGCTCCGGTCGTGATACGGGACCCACCAGCGGCTCTTCATACTCAGGCAGCGCTGGATAGCCATGTTCCAGCATCCTCTCCGAGTACAATTCGATTTTGCGAGTCGGCGTTTTGAAGCCGCGGAGCACACCATCTTCGCGCTCGACGAACTTACGGTAACGGGTCTCTAGAGGCACCCTGATCCCGCTCGGGTTGTCGCGTAGCGCCTCCAGCGAAACGCCGGATGGCTCGAGCTGGTAGCGATAGGCGGCCTCGATGTCGCCGTCCCAGAAGTGATCGCCGAGACCCAGGCGCGTCGCCAGGGCGAAGACGATCTCGGTATCGGAGCGGGCCTCTCCCCTTGGTTCGACCACCCTCTGGCGCAGTTGCACCCGCGACTGCGCTTTCGGACTCACCTCGAAACCAATTTTCAGCGCCTCGCGTTCGAAGGCGCTGGCAGCTGGGAGCACGATATCGGCCAATTCGGCCGTCGGGTTCATAAAGAGATCGGCGTGGACGTAGAAGTCGAGAGCTCGCAGGGCTTCTCGCCCCCGCGCGCTATCGGAATGCGACAGAAGCAGGTTTGCGCCAAAGCCGACGAGTCCATGCACCCCGTAGGGCTGCTGCTCCAGGATCCCCCGGTATAACTCCTCCGAGGTGATGTGCTGCCAA
>DASQQR010000592.1:0-9369 GCA_035643335.1 Anaerolineales bacterium | reverse complement strand
CGAGTATATCACCCTGGTTAATTGGTATCAACAGTTGCCTACGGAGATCATCTCCGCCCAGCCGCAGATTGGCTTGAATTATTCTTGGTCACTTATGCTGGCGAGCCAATTCGAGCAAGCCGAGCTGATCCTCGGAGGGTTAGAGAAGTCTACCCAGGGTGAACGGGCGCTAATGGGAGAAGTAGCCACGGCCCAAGCCTTTCTGGCCCAGTCTTTGGGGGACGCCCAACGCATGGTCGAACTTTCTCACAAAGCCTTGGCTTTATTGCCCGAGGACAATCTGAACTCCCGAGGGATTGTCGCTCTTAATCTGGGGATCGCCTATTGGCATATCGGACGCTTGGGCGAATCACAGCGAGCGCTTGAGCAAGCTTTACCTGCCAACCGGCAGTCGGGTAATACCTATGGGGAGATGATGGCGCGTCTTTTCCTTGGGCGTATATGGGCGGTTCGTGGACATTTGCGCCAGGCTGCCGCGTGGTTCGAGGAGGTTGCCTCTCAAGTCGAGAAGAAACTTGTCTTCCCTTTAGTGTATCTGGACTTGTACACATTGCAATACGAATGGAACAACCTGGAATCGGCTGCTCGTTATCTGGCGAAAGGCTTGGAGAGCAGCCGACAAAGCGGTAACCCGGAGTTTCAAATCGCGGCCCATATGCTGCAAGCGCGCTTGAAGTTGGCCCAGGGAAACCTGGCCGGCGCCGATAATGCTTTGGAGCAGGCCCGCCATTTGGAGCACACCAGTGCCATCCCATTACGTACGTTGGGGCGTATCACCGATCTGCAGGTCCAGCTTGCTTTGTGGCGTGGCGACCTGGAAACCGCCCTGCAGCTGGCGCCCCAGCTGGAACGGGACGCCGATTGCCACCCATTTTACCGCTTTCTGGGATTGACAAGATCACGCCTTTCGCTCGCTCAGGGACGAAAGCTTGAAGCAGTCGAGCAGCTTGCCTCCGTTGCCCAAACCGCCCAACGTCATGATTGGGGTTATGCTCTCATCGCCACTCGTGTGCTGCAAGCGCTGGCGGCGGAAAGCATTGCCAAATCCCTGGAATTCTTAGGCGCTGCGCTGAGAATGGGGCAGCCGGAGGGTTTCATTCGCACCTTCGCAGAGGTTGGTGAACCCCTGATTCCGCTGTTGCAGGAGGCCGCCCGCCGCGGCATGCAGCCGGAATATGTTGGGCAAATCCTGTCCACTATCCACAGGGGGCCTCTGGCGGCGCCTGCGCCCACTGGGCTGGTCGAGCCCCTCAGCGAGCGTGAGCTCGAAGTGCTGTGTCTGGTGGCAGCAGGCCTTTCCAACCGGGAGATCGCTGGAAAGTTGATCCTCAGTCTGGGGACGATCAAAACTCACATCCACAATATCTACGGCAAATTGGACGTTCGCAATCGTGCTCAGGCGGTAGACCGCGCCAGAGAGCTTGATTTGCTCTGACCCGATTCATCTCTCCGATTTCGCCATACCGCAAATCTACTCAAACGCTAAAATCGCCATATTCGGCGATCTTTTTCATCTCTAAACCCCCCAATCAACCCCCCAAATCCATCCAACGGTAGATGACAACCTGCTTCCAGGCAGGTACATTATATACGATGAACACTTACACAGTCTTCAGTCTCCCCAGCAAAGCTGCCCGCACAGACAGGGACTCTCCCAAATCATCGCTTAGTCTGACTACAAGACCACAGGACTACGAGACTAAAGACTAATCGACTCAAAAGCAGGCAAATATATGACCACAATAACCGAAGCTCAACCCCGCCAACTTGCGGTTACAAGGGAGGCGGCTTTACGCTTTGCGCTCGGAGTTGTTCTATCCGGCCTCAGTGGTGTAATGTTGCTGCTGTCGTTTCCACCCTATAGGCTCTGGCCGCTGGTCTGGTTCGCCTTTGTCCCCTACCTCTTCGCCCAGCACCGGCTCTTTTCGCGAAAATGGTCGAGCCTGGCGCCAGCCATCGCCTTGCTGCTGTAGTTGGGGCCATTCATGGCCAGGCTGTTCGGCACAGAAATTAGTCCTTTCTTCACGTACTTGGGTGTGTTGATTGCTATCCTCTCCTTCTTCGCACAGAAAGAACGCAAGTTCCATGAAATCACTCATTATCGTTGGCTCATCTTGCAGGGCGTCTTCGCATGGGTCGGCTTCGAGATGATCCGCGCCACGATTATCCCGTTAGTGGCTACCAGTGCCTTCATTGGCTATACTCAGGCGGCGCAGCCCTGGTTGATTCAGCCCGTTTCGATCTTCAGCGTCTACGGGTTGAACCTGCTCATCATGTTGGTCAACTTCGCGCTGGCACAGGGCGCCATGCTCTGGTTCGACCGCAAGGTGGCGGTCGCCGGTGTTGTCCCGGCAGATGTGGGCGCCACGCGACGATGGCTGGCGCTGGCAGCTTTCCTCGCCATAGCCTGGATAGGGGTCAGTCTGGCCATTCTGAACGGGACTCCACTGGATGCTCCAACGGTGCGAGTGGCAGCGCTTCAGCCCGGCTACGCCAAACCCGCTTTTCAGGACGAAGCCAACACCTCCCAGGTGAGGTTTGCTGCCTTTGCTGAGAATGCGCGTTCCGCCGCGCAGCAGGGAGCTGAGATCCTCTACACTCCTGAAATGATGTTCAACTTCGACCCACAGGTTGAATTTACGGATGAGTTCCGCGCTTTGGCCAAGGAAATCGATGCTTATATCTTCATAACTTATGTAGTTGCCAAGGAAGGTGAGCCATGGCGCAATGAGTCTGTCTTGTTGAGCCCATCGGGTGAGTTTTCGGCTGTGTATGGAAAAAATAAGATCCCGCCCGGCGAGCCTTACACTGCCACAGCGGGCGTTTATCCGGTCTTAGAAACATCCTTGGGGCGGCTGGCGACGGAAATCTGCCACGACGCCAACTATACCGATGTGACCCGCAAGCTGGTAAGCAACGGTGCCCAATTGATTTCAGCCGGCCTCAACGAGTTCGGTGGTTTTGGCGAGCAATATTGGACCAATCACGATTAATCTGGGGGATCATCTGTCTGGCCCTGGCAGGCCTGCTCACCGTGCTGAACCTGGCGTTATCCCCTGACAAGTTGATGTTCATGGTGGGTGATGTCAACATGCCCTGGATCCCGCCGGTTGTGCTGGCCATTGTGGGCATCGTCTTGCTGGCCGGCGCAGGAGGCGGAGCGCGGGCAGAGGCTGAAGAGAGCCAGTCGGAACCGGTTCAGGATCCCGAGAAAGCTGTCCTGAACAGGCGCATGGAGACTATCGCTTGGGGTTGTTTTCTGATCTTGCTGGGTGGATTCATGTTTGTGCCCAATGCAATGGTCAACCGGGGTCTATGGTCGATTGGCCTTGGCGTCATTATGCTCGGATTGAATGCCGCCCGCTACTTCAACAATCTCAGGATGAGCGGTTTCACCACTTTCCTGGGTATTCTCTCCCTCCTGGGGGGTATCGCTGAGTTTCTGGGCGTAACCTCCCTTGAAGGAGCGCTTTTCTTCATCATCCTTGGCGCCTACCTGATCCTCAAGCCTTGGTTTGAGAAGAGGCAGCTTTTCGGAAAGGCGGAGCAGGCCTGATCCACGGCCGGGCATTCAGATGGACAAAGTTGAGATCCGGGTCAAGGGCCAGATTGACAAACACTGGTCGGAATGGTTCGAAGGCTTCGAGATCACTCACGGCGAAGCGGATGAATCGCTCTTAACGGGTCAGGTTCCAGACCAGGCTGCTCTCTATGGCATGTTGGCGAAATTGCGCAATCTAGGGCTGACGCTCATCTCTGTCATCCCTCAACCGCTGGAAAGTGGCTAAAGGGAAAGAGCCCTGGCACATCGCCAGGGCTCTTTGGCCTGAGGATTAACACCTACCTGAGTACAATACGCGCATCCAACGCCAGGCAACCTTCCTCTTCGTGGAACACGCGCAGCGGGTTGATGTCCAGTTCCTCGATTTCCGGGAAATCCTGTAGCAGGTGGGAGGTTCTCAGCAGCGCCTCGACCACTGCTTCAATGTCCGAGGGTCTGTCCCCGCGGGTTCCTTTCAAGATCTTATAGCCTCGTAGCTCTTCGATCATCTCCCAGGCTTCTCGGCGAGTGATTGGGGCGACTCGCAGCGCCACCTCTTCTAAGATTTCTACGAAAATACCTCCTAGGCCCACCAGCACCACGGCTCCAAATTGTACATCCTGCCGGCCACCCAAGATTAGCTCCCGGCCTCCCGTAGCCATAGGCTGCACGAGCACTCCATCGATTTTGGCTTCCGGATAGGCCTTGTGGATGCGGGTCATCATGTCCTTGAAAGCGGCTGCCACCGCTTCTCGATTGCGCAGATTCAGCTGCACCCCACCCACGTCTGACTTGTGCGAAATTTGGTCGGCAATAATCTTGATGGCTACAGGGTAACCCATTTCGTCCGCCGCTGCGCTGGCTTCTTCAACCGAACTTGCCAGGGCGCTCCGTGCTGCCGGGATGCCATATATCTCCAAGGCTTCCAGTGCCTCCGGCAGCAGCAGGCTGCGTTTTTCCCCTTGCGCCCGTTCGATGATCGATCGCACAGCATTCTGATCTACACGGAATGTGGGGATCTCCGCAGTATCGTGAATTTGCTTTACCTGGCGGTAGTAATAATGACTCATTTCGAGGGCTCGGATGGTTTCCACCACCTGGGTAAAGATCGGATAATTGTAGTTTTGTTTCAGGTAGTTCACCTCTTGTGCTGCCGCCGATATGTAATACGCCACCGGTTTATCGAACTTTTTCACCATCTCCATGATTCGCTCTAACAACGTGCGGCTGATCCGGTCTTCGGTTCCGGAGAGGGAAGTATGCAGAAAGACCACGCCATCCACGTCTTCTAGCTTCAAGGTTTTTTCGACAATCTGCGCATACAGCTCCAAATCGAACAGATCGCCCAAATCCAGTGGGTTGGTCAGCCGGATAACCGAAGCACGGAAATGCTTCTCGATTTCCCTCAGGAATTCATTCGGGAAGTGTGCCAGTTCGAATCCAGCCAATTCACACGCGTCGGCTGCCATTACCGCATGTCCGCCCGAGCGCGAGATGACCCCTAACCTCTTCCCCTTCATCCCGGGTAACCCCAGAATCTTCAGATTGTTGCCGAACGTGGTTGCATCGCGCACGCGCACCATGCCGGCTTGGTGAAAAGCCGCGTCCACCACCCTGTCATCGCTCGCCAGCGACGCTGTGTGGGAAAGCGCGATGTCCTGTCCGTACTTGCCGATGTTCGCCTTGAAGGTCAGGATAGGTTTGGTGGATCCTCTGGCGATCTTCATTAACCTTCTTCCGTCTTGAATGCTTTCCAGGTAGAGAAAAATCAGCCCCGTTCCTTCGTCTGTGATCAGGTATTCGAGCATGTCCTCGGCGTTAATGTTCAGCATATTGCCCACCGAGACGAACTTGTTCAATCCTAGTCCTTCGTTGGCCATAATGTTAAGCGCGCTCAGGCCCACACCGCCGCTCTGGGTGATGATGGAGACATTGCCGTCCTTGACGACCTTGTGCAGTCGGGGAAAGGGCACGCAAAATCCATTTTCCATGTTGATCGCGCCCAGGCAGTTGGGGCCCACGAAACGTACGCCGTATTTTTCCGCCACCCGAGCGATCTCCTCCTCCAGCTGGCGGCCTTCTTCTGTAAATTCGCGGAAACCGGCACTCTCGATGATCGCCCAGCGAATGCCCTTTTGTCCGCATTCCTCTAGCACTCCTGGCACCGTCTGGGCTGGGGTCAGGATTACCGCCAGGTCCACGTGATCGGGGATATCCCCCACAGAGCGGTAGATCCGCCGCGTTTCGATCATACCCCCGCTGGGCCCCACGGCGTATACAATTCCGTCAAATCCGTATTCGACCAGATTGGCGACGATGTTGCGACCTAAATTCGTCGCTTTTGCGGAGACGCCAATGACCGCCACACTGCAGGGATAGAAGATCTCGTGCATTTCACTCTCCCGCGAACGCTTTTCGACAGATAATTTCCAGTGACTGAACTGAGCTAAAAACCAAAAAACTGGCCGCAGCTCGGCTTCGTCAGTCCGGATTATACACTTGATACTTCTCTCCTTGTCTCCTTTTCTCCCTGTCTACCCTCCCCACATAAACATCCTGGTAGAATCCCCACTGAAAAAAGGAGACAAAATCATGCCCGAACTCACACCTCTTGATCAAATTGATCCTGCCTCTCTGGATGATTATCTGAAAGTGATGAGCAAAGCCGTCTTTCAGAGCGGTATGTCCTGGCGCGTCGTGGATTCAAAATGGCCCGGAATCCAGGAGGCCTTCCAGGACTTCGATGCTCGCAAAGTGGCTGATTTCAGCGCGCTCGAAGTAGAAGCGCTGGCCAACGACAAGCGCGTGATCCGCAATCGCCGCAAGCTTGCCGCAATCGTGAATAACGCCCAAAAAATGATCGAATTGGAGCGCGAGCACGGGTCATTCCGCAGCTATCTGCGCTCCTACGGCGATTTTGATGCCACGGTGGCGGCGCTCTGCAAAGACTTCAAATTTATGGGTCCTACCGGTTGTTACTATTTTCTGTATGTCGTCGGTGAAAAAGTGCCACCCCACGAAGAATTCAGAGCCGCCTACCGCAAGTAGTATGGGAATGAGACCTCTGAAGAGCAGGTTCGGCGAACGAGGAATCTTCGACTGCTGGCGTAACTGAATAGTTTTTCCAACCTGGTTTTGGTTGGCCAGGGAAGGCTGGTCTGATCACCGGCGAAGTCGGCATCCAGATTGACAGAAGTTCCTTGAATCTCGGACCCAAAGCCTATTGAAAAAGTTAGGCTTTTCACGTATACTGATTTCGGAAGTAACGGTCATGTTTATCGGAAATTACCGAGAAGTGTAGGCATTATCCAATCTACAGTTAGCCCCAGAATGCGGGAAGCATCCGTAAAAAGACAAGATCTCGAACTCGTGGTCTATACCGAAGTATTTCCTCGAAGGCTCAAGGATGTGGGATTTTGAGGAAATATTTTTGAATTCTCAATGCCTGTTGTGGAGGAAACTCAATGACGAAAGGAGGTAGGCGGTATGGCTGAAGATATGCCTGAGGCGGAAAGACTGAGGCAGCTTCAACTGAAAGCAAAAGACACGTTGGCACAATCGGGAAACTGTGCCCAATCATCATTTGCCGTTCTTCAGGAGGAGTTTGGTTTACAGGGTGGCGAAATTCTGCGAGCGCTTACGCCTTTCCCTGGCATCGCGCTGCGCGGAGAGACTTGTGGTGCGGTTGTCGGATGTCTGATGGCCCTTGGCTTGGTCTTTGGCAGAGACGAGCTGGACGATTGGAGAGGATATATCGCCTCTCTGCCTCCTAGCAGGCGGTTCTGCAAGCGCTTTGAAGAGGAGCAAGGTAGCACCGCCTGCGCCACCATCCTGGAGACCAAGCTGGGCAAAGCGTTTGACCTGGCCGACCGGGTCGAGGCGATTGAGTATGCTTCATCCGGAGGGCCCCAGGTCTGTGGGGAGGTGGTAGCCAGTGCGGTTCATATTGCTGCTGAGACAATCATGAAAAAACTATAGCTCTCGCCCAAACGCGGATCGCAGGAGGAGAAGATGGCTAAGGTCCATATCGTTACTGACAGCAATTGCAACATCCCCGCTGCCTTGTGCCAGGAATTGGACATCCACGTAGTGCCTTTGCCCTTCGTGCTGGATGGGGCGACCTACATCGAGTACGTGGACGTTGGACCGAAAGCGTTCTTTCCTTTGCTGCGAAACGCAAAATCCGTTCCCACCACCTCCGGGCCAACGCCAGGTGCCTTCAAGGAGACCTTTGAAAAGCTGGCTGCCGATGGCAACCCGATCCTGTCCATCCTGGTTGGACGCCACTTTTCCAGCACGTTGCTTTCCGCCGAGACGGCCAAGAAAGAGCTGCCCGATGTCGATCTTACTCTGATTGATTCCGAATCCAATGCCATGGCTCTCGGATTTCAGGTTCTGGCAACTGCCCGGGCGGCCAGTCGCGGAGAGAGACTCGGGCAACTGGTTGAAATTGTTCACCAGGCCATGGAGGCTACAGGCATCTTCTTCAGCGTAAGGGATCTCGAATATCTCTATCGCGGTGGCAGAATTGGGTTTGCCCAACGCCTCTTGGGGTCGGCTTTGGATATCTTTCCGATCTTCGAGATCCGGCGGAGCCCCATTCATCTGGTCGAGCGCCAACGTACCTTCCGGAAAGTGATTTCTCGGCTTCTTGATCTGGTTGAGCAGCGCCTGGCAGACGGCCGGCCGTACAGGCTGGCGGTCCTCCACGCGGACGACCATGCTGGGGCAAACGCGTTAATGTCCGCCGCGTTAGAACGATTCGATCCAGAAGAGTTGCTTGTAAACGAACTCAGTCCTGTGCTCAGTGTTCACACCGGTCAGGGCGCTCTAGGCGTGGCTTACAGTTCAGGACTATAGCTATTTGCGAACTTGTTGTTCTCTGCTCCCCCTGCCCCCTCTTAAAGATCCCAGAAACTTGTGCATTTTGCTACAATATGGATAGTAGCCTTAAAAGGCTAGATTGGCTTGATGGTCTCAATCAATGTCCGAAAGAACAGCTCTGTGACTCATCGACTGTCAACCCGGCTAATTATAGCCTTCATCGCGGCCGTCACGGCGACCACTTTCGTAGCTGGCGTGCCTGCCTACTGGCTCATTCGTACGGAACTGGATCGCCAGGTATGGGAGCGTGTGTCAGATGGTCAACGCGCCACCTTGGCTTTGCTGGCAGCCCAGAAGGACCGCTTGGTGAATCTGGCTTCCCATGCCGCCCAGCGGCCTACCCTGCAAAGATTGGCAGAAGCAGGCGATCTTGCTGGGCTAAACGATTATCTACAAACCTTCAAGGCTGGTGTCGGCCTCGACATTTTGATCATAAGTGATGCAAAAGGCCAGTATCAGGCGGGGGATGCGAGTGCATTTAACGTATTAGACTCGCCTCACACTCAGGAAGCCGCTTTCTACACCTTCTCTGATCCGGAGCCGGGATTGGCTCTCCTGGCTACCTCCCCAATTCCTGGCGACCAACCAACCATGTCCTTCGTAACGGCAGGCATGATCCTTGACGACGATTTTGTCGAGCAGCTGGCAGCCGAGACGGGATTTGAGCAGAGCATTTTGATCGGCGGGAAGCCAGTCGCCTCTAGCCTGCCGGCGCTGCCTCCAGAAATCTCCTTGGATACAGTCCAACGTGTATCCTCCTCGGACCTTGGGGAGAGAACCGATCTGGTCATTGGAGGCGCTCGCTATTACTCTACCTTGCTTGCCTTACCGAACGCCCAGGACGCGAGTGCAGTCCTTGTCGAGGTGGCCCTGCCCGTAAAGGAATTGGTGGCTGCCAACCAAAGGGCCTTGCTCACGCTGGTCTTCAGCACCATTTTGGTGGC
>DASQQR010000591.1:0-4074 GCA_035643335.1 Anaerolineales bacterium | reverse complement strand
AACTGATCAAGAGCTGGCTCGATTCGCTGCCCCGAGAATGGCGTTCCGAATACCCCATCATCGGACTCGTCCGCACGGGCCTGCTGCTGTTCACCGGCCAGCTGGAGGCCTGTGTCCAATCCGTCCAGGAGGTGGAACAGCGCCTGGTGTCCCGTGGGGATGCGGAGGTTGACCTGCACCTGGCCTGGGTCAACGCGGTCCGTTGCTCGATTGCCTGCTTCCAGAACGATCTCTCCAGAGCGGAGGCCTTTGCTGAGCAATCCCGACAGGAATTGCCCGAGGAGGAATACTTCTTCCGATCCATCATCCTCGGCTCCCTGGGGGATACCTACCGTAGGAACGGGCTCTGGGAGAAATCCAGGCAATGCTACCTTGAAATGCTGGACTTCATCGACGCGCCGCTATTCGTGGTGCAATCCGTGCACGTATACGGCGCGCTGGCCGATCTCTCCCTCAGACAGGGCCGACTGCGGGAGGCGGCCGGATATTGGCGTAAGGCCCTAACCGCCATCCAGGACCGGGAGAGTTGGGGGCGTCTGCCCTTGCCGCTCGTCGGATGGGTCCATATCCGCATGGGAGAGATTTTATACCAGTGGAACCAACTGGACGAGGCCCGCCATCACCTAGTTCGCGGGTTGGAGCGCGCCGAACTGGGCGGTGATGTACGCGGGCTGATCGCCGGCAACCTGATCGCTGGTCGCCTGGAGCTGACACGGGGGAATATTGAACAGGCTGAGGAGCACCTGGAGCGAGCTCGCCCCCTGGTGGAGAAAGCCCAGTTCTCCCATTGGATCCGCCGCTTCGAGCGCTTCCAATTGGAGGTGTGGCTGGCCCAGGACATGCTGCAGTCCGCCGTACACTGGTCCGACGAGATGCTCCAGGAAGGCGCCCTGGATGGGCGACCGGACAGCGAGGCGGCCCACCTGGCCATGGCGCGCGTGCTGATCGTCAAGGGTGACCTACCATCCCTGGAACGCGCCCTGGACCAGATCGGTTCGCTCCTCCAGCCGGCCCAAGCGCAGGGCCGTACCGTCATCACCATCGAGGCGCGGGCTCTCCAGGCCCTGGCTTACTCGAGACGCGGGGATATGGCCAGCGCCATGCGTTCGCTGGAGCGCGCCCTGCGGCTGGCTGAACCCGAAGGTTACCTGCGTCTGTTTGCTGATCTCGGCGCCCCCATGGCCCGGCTGCTGCAAGAAGCACGCTCCCGGGAGGTCATGCCTGATTATGTGGATCGCCTGTTAGCCTCTTTCAGCAGTGATCTGACCTTGCCCGCTTCTACCAGGGGGGCCTTACCAGAACCGCTCACCGATCGCGAGGGGGAAATCCTGCAGTTGCTGGCTGCCGGATTGACCAACCGCGAGATCGCCGAGGAGCTGGTCATCTCTCCCGAGACGGTCAAGAAACACACCGGCAATATTTACGGCAAGTTGGGCGTGAGAAGCCGGACCGAGGCGGCGGCCAGGGCGAGGGAATTGGAGCTGCTGGAGTAGAGGGGAGAAGTGAAACGTGAAACGCGATGCGTGAAGACGTATTGCGTGGTGCGTGATTCGTATTGCCTATTTCGTATTGCTTGCGCGCAACTGGCAGATGCCTTGCTGGAAGAGACCGGGGCGAGCGTGCTGGCGAGCAGCGGTTGGCCTTCTGCCAACCGCTGCTTGTCACGAAATATACCCCATCGGAATGCCCCTTTCGGGGCATGACGGCAGCCTTGCACCCCGTTAGACTGTTATATACAAAATTACTCACCGGTTTGAGGAGGGTTCCGATGTTAAAGGAGACGAACATGATTACTCAAGAGCAAACCCGCTACGCCTGGGATGCGGTCGCCGAGGGATACGACGAATATGTCACCCCCATGAACCTGTCCCTGGCAGAAGAAACGCTGCGCCTAGTCGATCTCCAGGGTGGAATGCGTTTTCTGGATGTGGCGGCTGGCACCGGAGCGCTCAGCCTGCCGGCCGCTCGCATGGGGGCCCAGGTGGTGGCCACGGATATCTCTCCCGTTATGATTGAGCGCCTCAAAGCGCGGGCCAGGGATGAAGGGCTGACCAACCTGGAGGCGCGTGTCATGGACGGGCAGGCCCTCGAGCTGGAAGATGGCGGCTTCGATGTTGCGGCTTCCCAATATGGCGTTATGCTCATGCCGGATCTTCCCAAAGCATTGGGTGAGATGGCCAGAGTCACCCGCCCTGGAGGGCGTGTGCTGGTCACCACAATGGGCCCACCCACACAGATTGAATTCCTCAAATTCTTCTTTGCCGCCATGAAATCCGTCGTCCCCGACTTCACCGGCCTGCCCCAGGACCCGCCCCCCTTGCCTTTCCAGGTGTCTGATCCGGACAAATTACGCCAGGAAATGGCCGCCGCCGGTCTGAAAGACATCCGTGTGGAGAAGGCCGTCCAGGAAGTAGAGTTCCAGTCCGGCGCCCAGTGGTGGAACTGTGTGATTCACAGCAATCCCATTGGGGCGCAAATGGTGGCCGACCTGACGGAGGAACAAGCACATGCCGTCCGGCATGTGATGGACAATATCCTTCGCGAGCGCGCTGGGAGCAACGGCGCAGCCATCCTAAACAACCACGACAACATCGCCATCGGGACCCGGTAGAGTTCTGAAGGATTTCTCCCCAGCGGCAAACGGGTGAAAATCACTGGGATCACCATTTTTCGCCTCGCTAATGGCAAGCTGATCGAAGGCTGGACCAGCGAGGACGTGCTGGAATGCTTCAGCAGATCGGCGCCCTTCCGATCCTGGAGCGGTGAAGGGACAAGAGTTGCTTGAGCAACCAGGAAGGTTAGCTGCGTCGGCCTTTTATGATCGGCGAGGTTAGTTTTATGCGTTTCTCCCACCTGTCTTTGTGAATTCTGTAATCAATCTCGGCTCTTAGCTGCTTGAGCAGGGCTTTATATTCATTGGGATGCTGCGGATCCAGACTGGCAGCCGACAGCTCCAGGTCTTGGAGGAAGTAAACCAGCCACGGTTGCCAGTTAGCTACCTCAGGAACCGTGTCGCCGAGCTGGTTGGCACAGTCCTCCAGCTCCAGTTTCAAATCCTCCCGTTCAGCCAGCATTTCAAATCACTCCTTACGGATTTCGCCTTAAAGCCTATCCGAAAATTCGGGAGAGGGGGTTATTCCACTTTCAATTCATTTACCACGGTTACGACCCCTTGCTGTTTCCGGGCGATCACTTCAGCCGCTGTGCGGACCTCATCCGACTCTACTGCACCCGTTAACGTAACGATCCCGCGGTCATTGGCCACATCAATGATCGCCTCACCGGTGCGAGGGTCCTCCATCAGCGCGTTGGCAACCCGCTGTCCAAGGTCATCTGCCAATGTAGTCATCACAAACCTCCTGTATTCTCACTGATTTTGGGCCGTCTGCCCTAAATTCCCCTGGTACAAAGGCACCCGTCTCAAGAAATCCTTATCAATATCTATGGGGAGGGATTTTGCTTCGCCACCCATCCTGAAGATATTCCAGGGAATGGCAGTCCTTCAAATAACAATATATCCAAGCCAAGCTATCCTGAACATAAGGGGTTTTCCTATTCCGGCATCAGGGATTCCCCCAGGTAGGGTAGGGGAATCCCTGCCCGCTATGGGGGAGATCCCCACTAGACCGGCCAGGCTGGCGGGATTAAAGTATATAAAGAGGTCAAGGGTCAAATGGCTGAGAAATCAAAGGAAGTTGAAGATATACTTGCCCAGAGTATAGACGCGATCCAATCCGGGAGGGAGGATATCGATTCCTGTTTGGCAGGATCTCCCGAGTATACAGAAGTGCTAGGTCCTCTGCTGAAACTGGTGCTTTGGTTGGATCAGCGGAAGGAATCCTTCGACCCGCGCCAGGATTTTGTATCAGTCTCTCGCAAACGCCTGGTTGTCAGAATCAAAAGCCTATCGGCCCCCTAAGTAATCTCCGTGTCTCCTCGCACGTCAAATTACTGGCGCCACCCTTCCGGCGACCAAGGAGAATCTTTCCGGTTGCTAAACGACCCTGGTCCTCAACAACGCTAGTTTTCGAGCAACCGGGAAGATGTCGACAGTCGAAACCTTGCGGATTCCCA
>DASQQR010000590.1:0-7073 GCA_035643335.1 Anaerolineales bacterium | reverse complement strand
GGAGTTCCGCAGGATCTCGGGGCCAATGCCCATGCCGGGGGCGGAGAAGAATTTGTGATTGAGGCCGATGAATATGACCGTATGTTTCTTGGCCTGCGGCCGGATATCGCCGTGATCACCAATGTTGAGCATGATCATCCGGATTGTTTTCCCACCCCTCAGGAGTTCCACCAGGCCTTTGCCGACTTTGCTGCTCTCCTGCGCCCAGGCGGTGCACTGTTGGTTTGCGGCGACGATCCCGGCGCACTGCAGCTCGCCCAAAATGAGCGCCTGAGTAGTCGTAGGAAATATATTTATGGTATGGGTAGTTCATCCGCCAAAACTGGCTTGGATTATCAGGCTAAAGAAGTCTCGTTAGAAAAATCCGGCACTTATTCCTACGCCGCTTTTCACCACGGCTCTTTCCTGTCCCACGTTTCATTGGCCGTACCGGGTGAGCATAATGTGCGGAATTCGTTGGCTGCCCTATCTGTTGCGCACCTGCTGAATTTGTCCCTTCCGGAGGCTTCTAGTGCATTGGGCAGGTTTCGTGGGACCGGACGGCGCTTTGAGATCCGGGGCGAGGTAGGTGGGATCGTTGTGATCGATGACTACGCCCATCATCCCACGGAAATCCGGGCCACGTTGGCTGCAGCTCAATCGCGTTATGGTGACCGGCAATTGTGGGTGGTATGGCAACCCCACACCTACTCGCGGACCCGGCTATTGCTGGATCAGTTCGCCGGGGCCTTCCAAAACGCCGATCATGTCGTCGTTACCGAGGTTTACCCCGCCCGCGAGTCCATTGATCCTGGTTTTTCTGCCCGCCAGGTGGTCGACGCGATGACTCATCCGGACGTTCACTTCATCCCGGATTTGGATGAGGTGACCACTTTCCTGTTAGCTCGTCTTCAACCCGGCGCCGTCTTGCTGGTGCTATCCGCAGGTGACGCAGACCAGGTTAGCACCCAGATTCTGGCTGCGCTCGCCGCACACATCCTCCTATTTCACGGCGATCCCAATGGCCGAGAGGAGAATTATGCCTGAGGAAAAGCGTACGTTTGAAACCGAGGTCTTCTCGTCGAATTCGCTTCAGCTACAACCCGCTGCTGGTGATGAGGATAAAAATAAAGGCTATGGGGGTTCGCCTCGCTCCAAAGAGGAAAACCCCTATTCAAAAGAAATGATTCTGCGCTTAATTAGGTGGTTAGAACGTAGTTGAACCTGGATCAGGTAGAACTGCTCGATCCTTATGACGATTATGCATAAGTCCACGGCTTATTCTCTCGATATAGATCTTCTCCGCAGCGTTTTCGGTGATCGTCTGGCCGAGAACGTCGCGCTGGCGCCCTATACCTCTGCCCGAGTGGGCGGCCCCGCGGATGTCTTTGTCGTGGCCAGGTCGGCCGGTGAGCTCGGACAGACCGTCATCCGCCTGTGGGCTGCGGAGATCCCCTATTTGGTGCTCGGTGGCGGTTCAAACGTTCTCGTGAGCGATGCCGGGGTGCGCGGTGTGGTGGTTTACAACCAGGCACGCCGGGTCAGGTTTGAGGGCGACCCCGAGACTCCCACCGTTTGGGCCGAGTCGGGCGCTAACTTCGGCCGCCTCGCCAGGCAGGCTGCCATCCGTGGACTGAGTGGTTTGGAGTGGGCGGCGGGTATCCCGGGCACTGTGGGCGGCGCCGTTGTGGGAAATGCTGGGGCTCACGGCGGGGATGTGGCCGGCAGCCTTTTGATGGCAGAAATCTTGCACCGGGATATTTCAGGTGACCCGCAAGATGATCTCGCTTGGACTGCTGATTCTGAGCCTCGCTTTCGTCAGGCGCGCTGGCCGGTCGATCGGTTTAGGTACGCTTACCGGACCAGTGTATTAAAGTCTCGACCGCTAGCCGCCGTTGTCCTGTCGGCCTCATTTCGGTTGGAACGCAGTACTACGGAAGTGGTCAGTGCGAGAATGGACGAATTCAGGTCGTACCGCCGGGGGACTCAACCTCCCGGGGCCAGCATGGGCTCGATGTTCAAAAATCCTCCTGGCGATTATGCTGGCAGATTGATCCAAGCCGCTGAGTTGAAGGGAAAGAGGATTGGAGAGGTAGAAATCAGCCCTCTCCACGCCAATTTTTTCATTAACCACGGTGGAGCTACCGCCCAAGACGTATTAAACCTGATCCGGATGGCCCAGGATGAAGTGGAAAACAAGTTCGGAACCAGACTGGAGTTGGAGATCCATTTAGTCGGTCAATGGTAAATCACCTGTAAAAGGCAGGTTTATACTGGCCGGACACTTAAGAATGAACATGAACCACAAGATTAGCGTCGGGGTGATTTTTGGGGGCCGCTCGGGCGAGCACGAGGTCTCTTTGATGTCGGCGCGTTCGATCCTGAGCGTATTGGACCCCGAAAAATATGATGTCACTCAGATTGGCATTACCCCGGACGGCGCTTGGTTGGCTGGGCAGGATGTGCTTGAAAAGCTGGCCAATCGCAGATTCAATGATCTTAGCCCGGTGACTGTGCTCTCGGATCCCACCCGCAGAGGGGTTCAGAGTATTCGCCAGACACAACAGGGAGAAACGTTGGAGCAACTCGCCCAGCTGGATGTCGTCTTCCCGGTACTGCATGGCACTTTTGGTGAGGATGGAACCATCCAGGGGTTGCTGGAGATGGCCGGAATCGCTTACGTCGGCGCTGGCGTGCTGGGCTCTTCCCTGGGGATGGATAAAGGCGTATTTCGGGATGTGATGCGCGCCCATAGCATCCCGGTGGTGGAGACCTTGGTTTCAACGCGAATTGAGATTCACGCTCATCTCGAGCGTGTCATCAGAAAAGCGGAGGCCCTGGCACCCTACCCGCTGTTCGTAAAACCCGCCAATCTGGGTTCCTCCGTCGGTGTCTCCAAGTGTCAAAATCGGTCCGATTTATTGGAAGGCTTGATGGAGGCTTGTCGCTACGACCGGCGCGTCTTGATAGAACGCGGCATTCGTGCCCGCGAGATTGAGGTCAGCATACTCGGGAATGAAGATCCGGTTGCCTCCGTGCCAGGTGAGATCGTCCCCGAAGCTGAGTTCTACACCTATGATGCCAAGTATCATGACGAACGCTCCAAACTCCTCATCCCCGCGCCGCTTCCATTTGAGATCTCAGAGCGCATAAGGCAGCTGGCCATCCGGGCCTACCGGGCCACTGATTGCGCCGGAATGGCTCGCGTAGATTTCTTGTTAGACAAGGATTCCGGCGAACTCTATCTGAGTGAATTGAACACCATACCTGGTTTTACCAAAATCAGCATGTATCCCAAACTGTGGGAAGTCAGCGGCTTGCCTTATTCGGATCTGGTCGATAGGTTGATCGAGCTGGCCCTGCAGCGCAAATCGGAGCGGGATCGTACCGAATGGCATTATCAAAAATAGTGGCGCTTCCTGGCTATCGAGTCTCACGAGTCGAGTATGGCAGAGTCTAAACGTACGAGCAACCGGGCTGACGAGGTCCGCACAAGGCGATCAAAGCGCTCCACGAAGGGCGCCCCGGCCGGCGGCAGTCGCTCCAGGCGCAAGTCATCCCACCCGGTCCAACCGCCCGTGATGGTGCGTGGAGGCCGGACCGGCGCCGCCCCAAAGGGGCGTAGGCCGGCAAAGCGTGTCAAACGCCGCTATGACGTGGCATTGGGCACCACCGGCGCGGAGATGCGCTTGCCTGCCCTGCCATCGGTCCGTTTTGGTTGGCGCTTGGTTTCCGGCTTGCTGGTCGGTATCTTGGGGTTTACTTTGTACACATTGTGGAATTCACCCATGTATCGCGTTTCGGCCGCCGAGGTCGAGGGTCTAGAGCGTTTGAGTAGCCAGGATATCAACGCGGTCGCCAATGTGGCCGGCAAGCCGGTTTTTGTGATCGACCCCGGGGTAGTCAAGCAGGAAATCCAATCATCTTTCTTGGAGCTCTCCGGCGTCTCGGTGCAGGTGAAAATCCCGGCAAAGGTGAAGATAATTGTCGAAGAACGGCAACCGGTGCTCGCCTGGGAAGAGAAAGGTGAGGTCAGCTGGGTGGATGCGAAAGGCATTGCCTTTCCGCCTCGCGGCGAAGATGGCCCTTCTGTAGTGGTGAAAGCGGATAGTTCACCCTCCGCTGCTCCTTCCTCTGACACCCAGGAAGAGGACGTTCAGACAGAAACTTCTGGTCGATTTCTACCACCGCAATTGGTGAGTGCAGCCTTAGCCATAAGCCTTCAAGCGCCGCAAGGGACTTCTTTAGTGTATACCAGCGATCGCGGGTTGGGTTGGAAGGATCCTCGTGGCTGGGAAGTCTATTTTGGTATGAACCTCAAAGACATGGAAATGAAATTGCGCGTCTATAAGATCCTGGTCAAACGATTGGAGAAGGAAGAGATTCAAC
The DNA here is from genome assembly GCA_035643335.1 of Anaerolineales bacterium. Taxonomy (GTDB): domain Bacteria; phylum Chloroflexota; class Anaerolineae; order Anaerolineales; family UBA4823; genus DASQQR01. Next base: position 2,705 of record DASQQR010000590.1, on the reverse strand, counting down.
CCCAATTGATTAGCGTGGAGTACGCCCACGCCCCTTATTATCGCTTGGAGCCGTGAACGGGATGGATGAACCGATCATCGTTGGCATTGATGTAGGTACGACCAAGATTTGTACCCTGGTTGCCCGGGTGGAGGACGACGGTCGCATGCGTATTCTTGGCGCCGGCATCGAGCCCTCCCATGGCATGCGCAAGGGTGTACCCGTTGATCTACCTGCCGCTTCCCAGGCCATCGCCAGGTCTAAGGAAAAGGCGGAGCGCACCTCCGGCCTGGAGATCAACGCTGCCTTGGTCAGTCTGGCCGGCTCGCATGTCGCCTCTGTAAACAGCCGCGGCGTGGTCGGCGTGACTGGGCGTATGATCGATGAAGATGACGTCATCCGGGCCATCGAAGCTGCCCGAGCGGTTGCCATACCCCATAACCGGGAGATCATTCATGTGATCCAGCGCGGGTTTACAGTGGATGGCCAGGCCGGCATCCGCATGCCGTTGGGTATGCACGGTTACCGTCTCGAAGTGGAGACTCATATCATCACTGTGGCGGGCTCCGCAGTCGAAAATCTGCGCAATTGCGTCGCCCAGGCCGGCGCTCAAGTCAGCCAGTTTGTGCTGAACCCCTTGGCTTCCGCCGAGGTGGTTCTCTCTGAGACCGAGCGCGAAATGGGTGTGATCGTCTGCGATATGGGCGGCGGCACCACAGATCTGGCTATTTATATTGATGGTGATGTATGGCATACTGCCGTGCTGGGTGTGGGCGGTGATCATATCACCACGGATATTGCTCACGGTCTGCGCCTCCCGGTCTCTCAAGCCGAGGAAGTCAAAAAACAGCATGGCCACGCCGTCAAGGCGGAGGTGAGCAAGGACGAATACTTCAACGTTCATCCCTTCGGTGAAGAACAGGTGGTCCAGATCAGCCGCGCCGAACTCGCCCTGATTATTGAGGCTCGCGTAGAGGAGATCTTCAGCCTGGTAGTACAGGAGATCAAGCGATCCGGATATGACGGGCTTTTGCCAGCCGGCATGGTTCTCACCGGCGGTTGTAGCGCGCTGCCCGGAATCCGCAGCCTGGCCAGCCGGGTATTAGGACTACCCGTGCGGATCGCTCAGCCCGACAATCTCATCGGGATGATAGATAAAGTTCAAGGGCCAGCTTATTCAACCAGTGTTGGCCTGCTCCACTGGGCGGTGCTCATGACCGAAATAGGCCCTGGAGCCGGTAGACCTGGACCAACTATTCAAGGAGGTGGTTTGGATTGGGAAAATATAAAGAATCTGCTTCGACGCTTACTGCCATAAATGGCACATTTTTATTATTTATATCTCAAAACGAGGAGGATGATCAATATGACTAACACAGTCAACCCACCCAACCAGGTGGAATCATTTGCAAACATCAAAGTTGTCGGTGTAGGCGGCGGGGGCTGCAATGCCCTCGACCGGATGATCGAAGAGGGGCTGCAAGGCGTCGATTTCGTTGCCGTAAATACGGATGCTCAGGCCTTGATGTTGTCCAGGGCCACCACGCGTGTTCGTATCGGCGAAAAGCTGACCCGCGGCTTGGGCTCGGGCGGTAATGCGGAGGTTGGCAAAAAGGCCGCCGAAGAGTCCTCTGAAGAATTATACGAGGTGCTCAAGGGTTCGGACATGGTCTTCATCACCGGCGGCATGGGCGGCGGCACCGGAACGGGCGGCTGCCCGATAGTGGCCCAGATCTCCCGGGAGGTCGGTGCCTTGACCATCGGCGTGGTGACGCGGCCATTTACCTTCGAGGGCTCGCGCCGCATTCAGAATGCTGAGGGTGGTATTGCGAGTCTTAAAGAACAGGCTGATACCCTGATCGTGATCCCCAATGACCGGCTGCTGCAGATTGTTGACAAGCGCGCCAATCTTCAAGATGCCTTCCGTATGGCCGACGATGTCCTGAGACAGGGCGTTCAAGGTATCTCGGAATTGATCACCGTCCCCGGCCTGATCAACCTCGATTTTGCCGATGTTCGCACCATCATGTCGGAAGGTGGTGCCGCCCTCATGGCTGTCGGCCGTGCCAACGGGGACGACCGCGCACGCGAGGCCGCTGAGAAGGCTATCTCCAGCCACCTCTTGGATATCACCATCGATGGCGCTCGCGGCATCCTGTTCAACGTCACCCGCGGGCCGGACCTGACTTTGTTTGAAGTCAACCAGGCTGCCGCCATCATCAAGGAGACTGCTCATCCTGACGTCAACCTAATCTTCGGAGCCGTCATCGATCCCAACATGGGCGATGAGGTCCGCATCACGGTGATCGCTACGGGTTTTGAGCGCACGGGCATGCCGCGCCGGGTTCTGGAACACCCAGCCTCCCGGCTGGAGGGCACACAGGCTCGCAAGCCCGAGACAAATGAACAGCACCTACCAGCCGCCAATGTCAGCAAACCGCCCGAATTTCAGCCGCGTACTTTCAACACCGAAGATTTGGATATTCCGACTTTCTTGCGCAACCGCGCCCGCTGAAAGACGACCTCAGATTTATCGGTATCGAACACAGATTACCGGTCCTCCTCCCGGTGATCTGTGTTCGGCTCTATTCCCCGTTCGTTGGACGACAGTGCAACTGTCGCCCCCCCTTCCCTCGTTGGCCGGCTCCCCGGTTGGCCGACGGTCGCACTGTCGGCCCCTCCCTTCCCCTGTTGGGGCGACAGTTGCACTGTCGTGCCATCGATCT
>DASQQR010000589.1:0-4814 GCA_035643335.1 Anaerolineales bacterium | reverse complement strand
GTTAATCCGGTTAGCAGGACCAACCAGTAGATGTTGTTCCGCATGGCGTTCAAGGACTGCGAATCTGTAAAGACGTAAATATAATTCTGTAACCCAACGTACTGCGTGGAATCCCGGTTTAGGAAACTCAGGTAAATCGTGTTGATCGTAGGGTAAACAAGATAAATGGCCAAAAGAACAATCACCGGGCCGGCCCACAGCCAGGGGCGTACACGTTCGCGTATCCCGATAGGCAGCTTGCTAACCAGCCAGTCCATGACCGCGATGTAGCCCACGACCACTGCAGGTACCCCAATAACTACAATAATTGCCGTGAGAATGCGGCTATTGAACAACATGTTGACCCTCCTTTGGAAAGAGCAGGGCAGTGTGTGCACACTGCCCTGCCACCAGAGCTATCCTATTGATTGTATGCGCTCTGTTGAACAGAATCCAGATTCTGGAGTATGCTATCCAGGTCTTGCGGGCTCTGTACGTAGTTGAGAATGGCCTGCCAGAAGGCATTGTTCATGGCTTCCGGCATCAAGTCCGAAGCATCGAACACGGCAATCTCAGCACTGGTCAGACGCTGGGCCGCTTTTTTGCTCAGCTCGTCCGGATAGGTATCCAGGGGAACGGCCTTGTTCGGCGAGATGGCGCCGCCGTGTTTCACCCAGATATCCTGAGCCTCAGGGGTCACCAGGTACTTGATTAGCGCTTCCGCCTGCGGCGTATCGTTGAACATACCGAACAGATCACCCGCCATCTCCGTGCTCACCGGTGCTCCCTCCTGGAAGGGCGGGAAGCCGAAGAAGTCGAAGTCCGTGACCGGCTGCACTCCCGGATTATTATCCTGGAAGAAACTGGTGATGAAACTGGCTTGATGGGCCATGTAGCAATTAGGTGGGTCTGTAAACAAGCCATCCCCGACGTTACCGAAGTTGGTGGTCAGCATAGCATTTGCGCCGCCGTAGACCATCTTGGGATCGGCGACGATCTGGCCCCAGGTCTCCCAGGCCTGCTTGATCTCAGGCGATGTCCAGGCGATCTTGCCCTGCCACCAATCATTGTAGGTCTGCTCACCCGACTGGCGCAAGACGATGTCCTCGAGCCAATCCGTGCCGGGCCATCCGCTGGCTGCACCGCCCTCCAGGGCGACACACCAGGGCGTGCTACCGCTATCCGCGATCTGGCTGGAAAGGCTCATCATGTCGTCCCAGGTGGCCGGGATCTGGTAGTTGTTGGCCTGCCACACTTTCGGGTCGTACCATATCAGTCCCTTGACCGAAGATTTAATGAAGATGCCCACCAATTTACCGTCTACGGTACCCAGGTCGGACCAGGTCTTGGCATACTGCTGATTGTATGTAGACATGTCCAGAATACCGCTGAGATCCACCAAAGCGCCTTGTTGCGCATATTCGGCCATTTGTCCCGGCCCAGGCAGGCCGGCGACATCCGGCGGGTTGCCACCTTGAACCCGGGTGGTCAAGACGGCATTCAGATCGCGCGTGCCTGTGTATTCGATTTGTACTCCGGTGGCGTCCTCAAAGGGTTTGATCATTTGCATGAAGGCATCCTGCTCGTCTCCGCCCCATACAGCCAACACGGAAACAGTGCCGCCGATCTTTTCGCCGCCTGCGGCCTCCATGGCGGCTTCTTCAGGGGTGCGCAATTCGGTTGTGGGCCCCGATGTCGGCGCCTCTGTGGCCATGGCGGTCGGCGCTTCAGTCGCCATGGCGGTCGGCGCTTCAGTCGCCATGGCAGTGGGCGCCTCGGTGGCCATGGCAGTGGGAGCCTCTGTCGCCATGGCAGTCGGGGCCTCGGTAGCCGCCACAGTTGGCGTGCCTTGAGAAGCACCACCAGCGCAAGCCGCTAATAACAGGCTGAGGGACATGATCGTTACGAACAAAACTTTTAGCTTGTGCATTTTTTCATCTCCGAGATAACTTGAACTTTGCGAAGATCCTTCGCACGAATAAGGAAAGGCGAGTCAACCGAGGAGATTGGATTTACCTGGCTCGCCATAGATGTTACCGTCCTTTCTCCCCGGAAAAGACAAAGGGCTCTCTTCCACCTCCTTTCTATGGAATCCCCTTCGTTAAGCTGAAGCTGGATTATTTAATGAAGCTGCTAAGTTTAGGTGGCAATCCCCACTACGCTTTGGAGCCGCATTGCAGGACAGAGGGAATCCGTCTGTATTATCACTAAAAAACTTCTGCAAGTCTTTATGTCAGACTAATCCAAAGCTTATCAGTATATTAAATTGTACCAAAAATGGAGTATGCCTGTCAAATTTGCCATTCCGGGGGCCGGCAATTCTAAGAAAGCGTTCGGTAACCAGGCTGGGAAGAAGGCCATCCACGAATAGATCACGAATACGCGAATTAGGGCAGATGTCCTTGGCCGAGGGAATCCTGGAATGACCGATCAACCGGCGGGACGACAGTGCAACTGTCGCCCGAACGAGGGGGGGCTGGGAGCACCTACAACCCATGAAAAATGAGAGTAACCGGAGGCGTCCGGTTACTCTCAATGTACGGATATTCTTTTCAGAAGCGCTGGCTTACTTTATGCCGGCCGCCGCGCAGGCATCTTGATAGTCGGCAGTACAAATTTGATCCGCCGTCCAGAATCCGTCGGCCACAACGGTACTCTCGATATTGTCCTTGGTAACTGCCACGGGCGTCAGCAGCACGGAAGGCACGTCAATTGATCCGTTGTTGACAGTCTTCCCTTGCGTCATGCTATCAGGTACCGGCGTATTGGTGAGCAGGTCATATGCCAGTTCAGCTGCGGCCTCGGCCTCGGGCTTGATCGCCTTGTAAACGGTCATATATTGCTCATCAACGAGAATGCGCTGGATGGCGGCCAGTTCCGCATCCTGACCGGTAACCGGCGGCAGGGGGCTGATATTGGCCGCTTTCATGGCTGCGATCGCACCGCTGGCGGTGCCGTCATTCGCGCAGTAGACGCCGTCGACCTTGTTCCCGAGGGCGGTGAGGGCCTGCTGCATCTCATTCTGGGCCTCGTCCGGACTCCAATCGGGCGTATCGTATTCCTTGGCGATGGTGAGTTTGCCGGCCGCCACCAGGGGGTCAAAGACGCTGTGGGCCCCCTGTTTGAAGAGGCTGGCGTTGTTATCGGTCGGCGAACCGTTGATCATGACGATGGTGGGATTTTCTATTCCCAATTCATTCAGACGATCCACCAGGCTCTGGGCCTGCAATTTGCCGACCTCCTCGTTGTCGAAGGAGATGTAATAATTGACGCCATCCGAGTTCAGGATTAAGCGGTCGTAAGCGATGACCGGGACACCCTGGGCTTTGGCCTTATCGGCCATGACGGCAGCGGAGGCCGAGTCAACCGGATCCAGGACCATGACCTGAGCCCCATTCGCCAGGGCGGCCTCGGCCTGGGATAGCTGCTGATTGGCATCCTGGTTGGCGTTGCTGTAGATAATCTCGCAATTCGGACACAGCTCTTTCATCTTCTGCTCGAAGTCTGGCCGGTCGGCGGTCTCGTAACGGGTCGTTTTCGTCTCAGGCAGCAAGAGGGCGATTTTGCCGGCCGCAACAGGAGGTTGGGTAGCGGCAGCAGTGGCTGCCTCGGTAGCCATCGCCGTGGGCGCTTCGGTGGCCATCGCCGTCGGCGCTTCGGTGGCCATCGCCGTGGGCGCCTCGGTAGCCACCACGGTGGGCGCTTCGGTGGCCGCCGGGGAGGTGGGGCTGGGAGCCGCCCCGCCGGCGCAGGCGGACAGCACCAGGCTCGCCAGCATGATACTCACGATCAAGAACTTGTACCTCTTCATTTTTTTTCTCCTTCTTATCGAATATGATTGGATCTCCCACCTTAACCGGGACGAGACCCGGGGGTTGGAGGGCGACCTTCTCCCTGGTATTATGGTGGAGAGTGGATTAAATGTCTTTATCGGCTTCTAAAGCGGACCTTATGGTTTTATTAATTTTCCTGATTCCCCACCTTAAAAGCAAAAGACCAGCGATTCTAAATTTGGAACGCCTGAGCCGGCAAAAACGCTGGTTGAGTGCCCGGCGGGTTTCGATACGGCCTAAGAAGGCCTACCCTTCGACCAGGATCAGGGCGGCGCTTAACCAGCGAACCGTGGCCTCGGTGGGGAGACCTCGGCGACCGAGGGGAGGTGCACACCCGGCCTCGGTCGGGAGACCTCGGCGATCTTGAGGGGGCATACTTGGCCTCGGTCGGGCGACCTCGGCGATCCTGAGGGGGCACACCCAAACTGTCCGGTATCTAGTCCAACAATTTCAGAGCCCTATTGACGACATTTTCCACGTTGAACCCATACTCCTGCATCACCCTTGAGCCGGGAGCGGATTCGCCAAATTTATCCACGCCGATGACCTCAATATGAGGGCCAACGTAGGGCCTCCAGCCCAAGGAAACCCCGGCCTCGATGGCCAACATGGGGACCTCCGGCGGAAGGACTTCGTCCCGGTATTCTTGAGGCTGGGCTTGAAAGAGGTGCCAACAAGGTAGACTGACCACGCGGGTCTTGACCCCGTCTTCCAATAAACGCTCGCGCGCCTGCATGGCCAGGTGCACCTCGGATCCGGTAGCGATCAAGATGATTTGCGGATCGTCTCCTCCGGGTACGTCGGCCAGGATATAGCCTCCAGATCTGACCCCAAGATGGATTTGCGGATAGAGCACGGTATCCAGGATGGGAAGTTTTTGGCGCGTGAACACCATGGCCACCGGGCCATCTCTGTGTTCAATGGCAATGCGCCAGGCAGCGGCAGTTTCGTTCGCATCCGCCGGGCGGATGAGGGTTAGATTGGGTATGGCGCGCAATCCCA
>DASQQR010000588.1:0-7951 GCA_035643335.1 Anaerolineales bacterium | reverse complement strand
GCGGGGGTACTGGATATTCGTAAAGTGCCATCGTTCAGCGACCGGCTGAAGTTTCGTCTGAGCATCAAGATGGGTGTCTGGTCTGAAGGCGATCACCGGGACTGGAATGCTATCCACGCCTGGGCGGAGAGCCTGCGCCCGCTGCTGCAGCAGGTCCCCCGATGAACAAGCCGTGTGTCTATGAGATTCGCGTTGAAGGGCATCTTACGGATCGCTGGTCGGATTGGTTTGAAGGACTGGCGATCCGCAATGAACTCAAAGGCGAGACGACGCTGAGCGGGATGTTATCCGATCAAGCCGCGCTATTCGGATTACTCAATAAGATCCAGTCACTGAATCTGGTTCTGATCTCGGTGAATCGGTCATCTCCGAAGGATTTAGAAATGAAGTAACTATCCGGTGCTGTCACACCAGGCGTCCTGGTGCATAATGAGGAGTTACTGGCAAAGTCGAAACCAGAAGGCGTAGGTAGCCTTGCTTAGAATTCAGGCGATTGATCCCTCATTTTGCCGAGGTCAGCCATCAAGAACCGCCAGGTCAAGCCGGCGGAGGCGCGCGGGGTCGGAGATCGTCTCGATTTCGACGATCTTGCCTGCCGTGAACTTGAATGTCATTACCAACATCAACCGTCCACGCGGCGCCACGATTACTCCTACGACCCCGTTCACAAGCGCCGGTTGTGCGAACCGGGCAAGCTGCCGCGCCGCGGCGAGCGCCTGCCTAGCCACCGCCGGTGCGCCGCGGACCTCCCTGGATGCGTATGGAGGCCGGGCAGCGGGGTCGGTCCGACCCACGACGTCTGGGTCGAGCACCGCAAGGAGCGCCTCGAAATCCCCATGGCGCGAGGCAGCCAGGAATGCTTCGACAACTTCTCGCTGGCGGGCGAGATCAACTTCGGGAACGATGGCCTCACCCTGCACCCGGCGGCGGGCGCGGCTGGCGAGCTGCCTTGTCGCAGCCGATGAGCGCCCCACGAGGGGAGCGATCTCGTCGAAGGGAACGGCGAACATGTCGTGCAGTACGAATGCGAGCCGTTCGGCGGGAGCCAACGTTTCAAGGACAACGAGTAGTGCGAGTCCGACCGAGTCAGCCAGCAGAGCTTCATGCTCGGGGTCGATCCCATCCCCACGACTCAGGATCGATTTGGGGGCCTGTGTGTCCAGGGGCTGCTCGCGCCGCGAGTTGCGCGAGCGCAGCATATCCAGGCACACGCGCGCCACGACCGTCGTCAGCCATCCACCCAGGTTCTCGATGTTACCAGCGTCGGAGCGGCTGAGTCGTAGCCAGGCTTCCTGGACGGCGTCCTCCGCTTCGCTCAGCGAGCCAAGCATCCGGTAGGCCACCGCCCGGAGATAGGTCCGGTTGGCCTCAAATCGCTCAGCCAACCACTGGTGTTCGTTCATCGGTCACATGCCCTCGTCGCGATCCGTCTATTATAGTAGACGAAGGAAACCGGGCAGATGTGACAAGGATAGCTTCCGCGGGCTGCAATTCCAAAATGGCGTGGCACTTTATCACTCATGACACAGGTAAGACAGGGACTTCGTCCAAAACTGTCACACTTATTCACCATAGTCCGTCTATATTTATAGACACTTGAAGTGTCGCCTCGTAAATTGGCGAATGACTCGCCCGGATATTTTAACCCCGGTGCTACCGGTCATTCAATCTAATTGTACGTTTGAAAGGAGAATCAGACATGTTCGACACGATCTCCCTCTATACGATCGCCTTGTTCCTGCATATCGTTGGGGCCCTGGGCCTTTTCGTGGCCCTGGGCGTGGAGTGGGCGAGCCGGCTGTACTTACGGCGCGCCGCGACCTTCGAGCAGGCCCGCGAGTGGCTGAGCACGGTCAACGCTCAGCGCCGGCTGTATCCCATCTCCTGGTTGGCGATCCTCATCCCCGGCTTCTACATGGCCGCGACGGCCTGGCGTGCGACGGAGTGGATCCCCACTGCCCTGGGGGCGGTGGTCCTGCTCGTCGTGCTCGGGGCGGCCATCACCGGACGGCGGATGGGTACTATCGGGCAATCTGTGGCCGCAGAGAGCGGTCCCATATCTTCCACCCTGCGCCAACGGCTGGATGACCCACTCCTGTGGGCTTCCTTGCGGATCCGGACGGCGATCGCCTTGGGGATTGTCTTCCTCATGACCGTCAAGCCGGACCTGCTCGGATCGCTTTTAACCATCGGCGTTGCAGTTGTCCTTGGCCTTGCCTTAAGCTTGCCCGTCTTGGGCCGTGGCAGGGAGAAGGTGCAGGCTAAGCAAGCCGGTGATAGCCTGTAAAATTTGTGGCACATTCAATAATCAAATAAGGAGAGACGATCAAATGGAAACAACACAACCGAACTTCATTCTGGGTCTTTGGGGTGTTCGCTATCAAGTCAAAGATGTTCAGCGCTCAATTGCGTTCTATACCCAAATGCTCGGTTTCAATTTAGATCTTCAGAACTTGCCCGCATTCGGTCAGGTTTCAATCAGCAATCTCAAACTGATTCTCAGCGGTCCCGGTGCTTCTGGTTCCAGGCCCATGCCCGATGGACGACGGCAAGAGCCAGGGGGCTGGAATCGGATCGTTCTTCAAGTGGAAGATTTGCCTGCACGCATTGCTGACCTTAAAAAGAAGGGAGTGAACTTTAGAAATGAGATGGAAGTCGGTCCGGGCGGCAAACAGATTCAAGTGGAAGACCCTGACGGCAATCCGATAGAGTTGTTCGAGCCTGCACGGCGATGAGCCTTTATGATTTCTTGAGTAGTCAATGCGGGTTGAAAGATGCGACCAGTTTAGTCATGCTGGACTAAGCACGCACAGGCGAAGGCTTGGCCGCAGCGGCGCGAGCAGCGAGGAGGGCAGCCCAAGCACGCGCATCGAAACAGGCTCAGGCACATCATCCAGTGGATTTGACACCGCTGCCTTAAATCCCACGCTGCCAAGAAATGCTTCAAGCTGGTCGAGCGAGTCAAAAGCATTGTTATACATGCTGCGATCGGTTGCCGTGGAGACGATGCGGCGAAATTCGCGCTGCTGTTCCGACACCTGGGTCACTTCGCCACGGATTGAAAAATCTGGCGTGATCCAGCAACCGCTGAATTCGAGCAGCAGGTCGCGGATATTGCGCGCTACGTCGTGCATTTCAGCAGGAGAGAGATACGGAAACAGCCCCTCATTGACAACTACCAGAGGCGCATCAGGACGCAGGGTCTTCACCGCCTCGCGTAACTGGCTCATCTCGATGGCATTGATCGCTGGAAAACTCAGGTTATGGTGGTCGGCAAGACCGTACCTGGCACGCAGGATGGCAATTAACTGCGCTTTTTCTGCACTGATACCCGCCAGGTCCGATTCAATGTAAATCACATCAGTATCCTGGCTCATGGCAAGCCCGCGCAGCGCCAGCCCGCTGGCTAATTCCAGTACCTGGCGGCACCCGGAGCGCTGAATTGCTGCCGTCACGCTCTTGTAACGCACCTCGAAGATGGGTGCATACCAGAGCAGGTCATCGGGCCTCATTGCATGCCCTTGCAGCAGGGCTTCAAAAACCTCCCGGGAATGCAGCAGTTGTGCCACGTCACCGGCAAAGGGAATATCGGAAAACTGGCGCATATAAGCTGCCAGTTGGGCGGTTAAACTCACTTTTTCAAAAGAGATCGCCATCTCGATCCATTTCCTTGCCACAAGTCATAGGCTAAGATTCTATTACAGAAATGGGAAGCACGATCAACCAATACGAATATTCTTCGGAGCTAGAGGATAGCCTGATATATAATTAATTCATGGCTACCGCAATTCTAGCCACCAAACTCTATGTTCCCCCACCGCCGCCGAAAGCGGTACTCCGCCCACGCCTGATTAAGCACTTGAACGAGGGTCGGCATCGCAAGTTGACCCTCATCTCTGCCCCCGCGGGCTTTGGTAAAACCACATTGGTTAGTGAATGGGTCGCCAGACGCGAGAGACCGGTCGCCTGGCTGTCGCTGGATGAAGGAGACAACGATCCCACACGTTTTATGATTTACCTCATCGCTGCGTTGCAGACGATTGCACCTAATATTAGAGAAGGGGTGTTGAGTGCGCTCCAGTCTCCTCAGCCACCCTCCACCGAGTCGATTTTGACAACCCTGCTCAATGAAATCGCCACCCTGCCGGATAGATTCATCTTCGTTCTTGACGACTACCACATCATTGATTCAAAACCGGTTGACAACATCCTCGCCTTTCTGCTCGAGCATCGGCCGTTGCAGATGCACCTGGTGATCGCCACACGTGAGGATCCACATCTACCCCTGGCCCGGTTGCGCGCCCGCGGCCAACTGAGCGAGCTACGCGCCTCCGACTTGCGCTTTACCCCCGTCGAAGCCGCCGAGTTCCTCAACCGCGTGATGGGGTTAAATCTCTCTGAAGGAGATGTCGCCGCGTTGGAAGCCCGCACCGAAGGCTGGATCGCCGGGTTGCAAATGGCAGCCATTTCCATGCAGGGACTCCCAGACGCCTCCAGTTTCATTCGATCCTTCACCGGCAGTCACCGCTTTGTGTTGGACTACCTGCTTGAAGAAGTTTTGCATCGCCAGCCCGTCGAGATTCAGACTTTTTTACTGCTCACATCCATTCTCGACCGCCTGTGCGGCCCGCTGTGTGATGCTGTTTTGGGTTCTCCTTCTGCTTCCGCACAGGAGACGGTCTCCGCACAGGAGACTCTGGAATATCTCGAACGCGCCAACCTGTTCATTGTCCCTTTGGATGACGAGCGGCGTTGGTACCGCTATCACATCTCTTTGCTGATTTGCTCCGGCAGCGACTGGGACAAAGGCTTTCACCCGTTGAAATAGCAGAATACCATCGTCGTGCCAGCCAGTGGTACGAAGAACATCATCTGGAGATTGAAGCATTTCAGCATGCGGCTGCGGCTAATGATATCGAGCGCGCCGAGCATCTGATTGAATGCAAGGGGATGCCCCTACACTTTCGCGGCGTAGCGACCACAATCCTGGACTGGCTGGCCTCGTTGCCAAAGACAGTACTGGATACCAGGCCTTCGTTGTGGGTCAGGTATGCCAGGTTGTTGATGGTTACCGGCCAAACGACTGGCGTCGAAGAGAAACTACAAGCTGCTGAAGCAGCGATCCAAACGATTCAGCAAGGCGCCGAGCCGGACGACAAGATCCGCGACCTGATTGGGCGAATTGCCGCCGTAAGGGCTAATTTGGCTTGGACTCAGTACCAGATAGAAACCATCATTGCCCAGTCGCGCCGCGCCCTGGAATATCTGCGTCCCGATAATCTGTATTTCCGCTTTAGTGCTATCTGGACACTGGGGTTTGCCTGCCTGCTCCAGGGGGATCGTGCCGCAGCCGGAAGAGCCTTTACTGAGGCCTTATTGATCAGCCAAGAGTCCGGCGATACCCATTCCACTACAGTAGCTACCACCGGCCTGGGTCAAGTACAGGAACTAGCAAACCATCTTTATTTGGCGGCCGATTCCTACCGGCGTGTTCTGAAACTGGCAGGTGATCTGCCGCAGCCGGTTGTCTCCGAAGCGCATCTTGGTCTGGCCCGTATCTTCTACGAATGGAACGATCTGGATGCCGCTGAACAGTATGGTCAACAGAGCTACCAACTGGCGCGCCTATTTGATAAGGTTATTGACAGATTCGTTATCTGTGAGGTGTTTCTTGCCCGCTTGAAACTGGCCCGGGGTGATGTGACCGGCGCGGCTGCTATGTTAGCGGAGACCGAGCAGACCGTGCGCAAAAACAACTTTGTACATAGGATGCCTGAAGTAGCTGCCGCACAGGTGCTTGTCCTGCTTCGACAGGGCGATTTATCGGCAGCCGCTCATCTCGCGCAGACGCATGATCTTCCTTTCAGCCAAGCGCGGGTACATTTGGCTCAAGGAGACCTGTCCGCGGCTCTGGCGATGCTGGAGCCATTCCGCCAGCAGATGGAGGCGAAGGGTTGGGTGGATGAACAGCTCAAGGCGATGGTTTTACAGGCGGTCGTGCACCATGTTGGCGGGGAAAAGGACAAGGCTGTGCAACTGCTGGGTGAGACGCTGACGCTGGCAGAGCCGGGCGGCTTCATCCGTATCTTTGTTGATGAAGGCGCCCCAATGGCTCACCTATTGCACGAAGCGGCTTCTCGTGGGGTTATGCCAGACTATATCGGCAAGTTGCTTTCTGCTTTAAAAGCTGAGAAGCGAAAAAGCGAAGCCAAATCATATTTGCCCCCTACCCAGCCTCCGATTGAGCCTGAGGCTCGACCAGGGAAAAGCATACTGATCGAGCCTTTAAGCCAACGCGAGTTAGAAGTACTCCGACTCATCGCCCAAGGGCTCTCGAATCGGGAGATCGGCGAGCGGCTTTTCCTCGCTCTGGACACGGTCAAAGGGCATAACCGTATTATTTTTGACAAATTGCAGGTTCAAAGACGAACTGAAGCTGTAGCCCGCGCTCACGAGCTGGGCTTGTTGTAAGTATCAATTATCCCCAACATTTCCCCTCAACAACTAAAAACGGCTCCCCCGTTTCTAACGGGAAAAAGGTTGGATTTGGTGGGTTGTGGGGGTGCTTCGCACCCCCACAACCCACCAAATCCAAGTCCTATCCCGCTGAAAGCGGAAGACCCCTAAAAACAACACCTATAACCAACACTAAAGTGTCTGTTCGTTAACACTGTGTGGGGGATATGATCCTTGTAAATTGAGCAAGTGGCACGGACTGTAATGCCGGCCACAACAGGTACAAGGTGATATCAAACGAACTCGAACCAAAACCGACTCCAGGTCAAACCGTGATCTATCAGATCAGGATCAAGGGCCATCTGGGCCGCGAGTGGACAGACTGGTTTGAGGACCTGACCATCACGCTGGAAGAGGACGGCAACACGCTGTTAACCGGCCCGGTAATTGACCAGGCCGCGTTGCATGGATTGCTGAAAAAAGTGCGTGATTTAGGCATGCCATTGGTTTCAGTCGTTCAAGTTCAATTCAATGAAACACATCTATATCGTTCAAAAAAGGAGAAAAAATGAACACAAACAAATCGACTTCCGGAATAGATCCAAAAGTAAAACTTTCATTTCGAAAGATTGCGGTCATTACAGGCATGATTTTCATCATTGCGACCGTCGTCGTTTTCGTGGGTGATGCACTCACACCTGGTCTGACTGGTACGGACTACCTCACTCGGTTCTCCGCACATACAAACCAGGTGGCCGCAGGAGCGTTCGCCTATCTCGTCTCCGCTTTTGCAAGTGCCGGCATCGCCATCGCGATGTATCCGGTTTTGAAGGGGTCGAATGCAGGTCTAGCCCTTGGATCTGTTGTCTTCAGGGCCCTGGAGGCAGTCTTTTACATGGTCGAGGTCGTGAGCCTGCTGTCCTTGCTGACACTCGGCCAGCAGTTCAGGACAGCGGGAGCTGCCGATCGTGCGTCGCTCCAGGCTATCGGCAATTTGTTGGTGAGCGTCCGCGACCACGCCGCGTTGGTGGCGGTCTTCGCCTTCTGCGTGGGTGCATTTATGTACTACTATCTGTTCTTCCAATCACGGCTCATACCCCGCTGGCTTTCGGGCTTCGGTATCATCGCGATCATCCTGATGATGGCGGCTTGCGTGTTGGCCTTGTTCAGCGGTAACCGTATTACCAGCTACATTCCCCTGGCGTTTCCCATTTTTTTGCAGGAAATGGTTCTGGCGGTTTGGCTGATCGTTAAGGGATTCAATCCGTCTGTAAGTGCTTCCAAGTCTGGGAAAACGGAAACGAATGAGCTGTTGAGCGCGGCATAGATTTGCACTAAAGGGGAGAGGGAGGGTTGAAGCCCTCCCAAAACCCGCTCAGCTACATGTAAATGCTCGTAGAATGGACCTTCAAAAGCGGACACAACACATCACTAGGAGAAAGCAAAATGTTAAAAAGAGGTTCGACAGTTCTTTCAATATGGAGCGGAATCAATT
>DASQQR010000587.1:0-3597 GCA_035643335.1 Anaerolineales bacterium | reverse complement strand
GCGGCGATGATGGGGATGCTCAATCTGGATTGAAAATTCAGGTAGCCTTCCCCATTGCTCAGGCGGAAGAGCAAAAAGGTCATGATCAAGGAGGCGAAGAAGACCACTTCACCACCGAGGAAAATCCACATTCCCAGCTTGTTGTTCTCCTCGTGAGCCAGGACGCCCCCGGAGGGGTTGCTGTTATTCATGAATTTCCTCCGCTGCGAAGGATCGAGCACGGTTCTCTAAAGTCCATCCAACGATGGTGGATAACAAGAGGGGTATCCCCACCAGGCTGATCACCCAGCTGAAGATGAGCCCGGTGGCGATAAGCAACACGCTGAAGGCCAGCAGGATGGGCCAGTAGCTTGGTTCAGGCAGGTGGACTGTGGGTTGGCGGTCGGTTTTCATAGCTTCCTCTCTCAAATCAAATAAAGTACGGCAAAAAGCACCAGCCAAACGGCGGTGACGTAATACCAAAACCAGGTTCCCATGTCCACAGCAGTATGCCTGTCCTGATCGAAGTCACCCAGCTGGGCGCGCAGCAGGTTGAGGCCCAGCACCACCATTCCCGCCAGGACGTGCAGGGCGTGGAAACCCATTAAGGCGAAGAACACGCCGCCGAAGGCCGGGTCATCCGGGCGCATCCCCGAGCGCGTGAACTCGAATGTCTGGCCAGCGATAAACAATAATCCCAGGAGACACGCAAGCGCCAGCCCGGCCTTCAATTGACCAGCCTTGCCGCTTTGAATGGCCCTATCTGATTGCCAGGACATGGCCGCGCTCAGCAGGAGCACACTTGTATTGAGCACAGGCAGCGCCAATCTGGATATCGAAGGGTGCATGTATGGCCAGCCCGCTTGTCCCGTGCGCAAAAGAAGATAAGACATCACCAGGGTGCCGAACAAAGCTGTCTCCGACGCCAGCACCACCCCGAGGGTGGCTTTGGCAGCCAGTGTTTGCTTCTGGTGGGCAGGTGTTGCCATGGAGGTCATCTCATGCCTCCTCCAGTTTCCAATCGGCAAGCTCGGGATGCTTCTCATCCCAGAGAGGCCGGCGACCGCGCACCGCAGGGATCTGTGCGAAATTGTGATCGGGTGGCGGGGAGCTGGTCTTCCACTCCAGCGTGAAAGCATCCCAGGGATCATCGGCCGCCGTAGGGGGTTTACGCAGCGTGGCAAAGAAGTTGATCAAGAAGATCAGGATGCCCACGGCGATGATAAAAGCGCCAATCGTTTCGATCAGGTTCCAGATGTCCCACCCCAGGCCGGCGCCATAGGTGTAGATACGCCGCGGCATGCCCAGCACACCCAGGATATGCATGGGGAAGAAGACCATATTCATGCCGATGAACATCGCCCAAAACTGCCATTTGCCCAGGGTTTCATCCATGAGGCGGCCGCTGAACTTCGGGAACCAATAGTACAACCCCGCAAACAAACCGAAGATGGCTCCACCGAAGAGCACATAATGGATATGTGAGACCACGTAATAGCTGTCTGTAACTTGCCAATCCACGGGGACCACAGCCATGTGAATGCCATCCAGGCCGCCGATGGTGAACAAGGCGATCTCCCCAATTGCGAAGAGCATGGGCGTTTTGAAGCGCAGCTTGCCCCCATACATGGTGCCCAGCCAGGCAAAGATCTTGACTCCGGTGGGCACCCCGATCATAAAGCTATCTGCCGAAAAGAACAGCAGCGCTACAGTGGGCATTCCCGTGGCGAACATGTGGTGCGCCCACACAGTGAACCCGAGCACACCGATGGCCAATCCCGAAAGCACGACCGCCGTGTAGCCGAAGAGCGGTTTGCTCGAGAAGACTGGCACGATTTCGGAGACGATGCCGAAAGCGGGCAGGATCAGAATATACACCTCCGGGTGTCCGAAGAACCAAAACAGGTGCTGCCAGAGCAAGGCGTTGCCGCCCTCCGAGACAACGAAGAAGTGCGTCTTGATCGTACGGTCGAGCAATAACAGGATCGAGGCAGTCGTCAGCGAAGGCAGCGAGAAAACCGCCAGGAAGGCTGTGATGCAAATCATCCACACGAAAACTGGCAGGCGCCGGAAGGTCATTCCCGGAGCGCGCAGCTGGATCGTGGTCACGATGAAATTTATCGATCCGAGAGTGGTGGAAATGCCCAGGATGAGGATCGCCAGCGCCCAAAAATCCATGCTGTGGTTGTGAGAGAAAGCCCGTTCGGTCAGCGGCGCGTAGCTGAACCATCCCGAATCAGGCGCCCCTCCGAACGCAAAACTGCTGTACAGGAACAAACTCCCGAACAGGAAAAGCCAATAGCTTAACGCGTTCAACTTGGGATAAGCCATATCCCGGGCCCCAATCATCAATGGAACCAGATAATTCCCCAGCCCAGCGGAGAGCGGCATCACGACTAGAAAGATCATCGTGGTGCCGTGCATGGTGAAGATCTGGTTGTAATTGGCGTTGCTGAGCACATGGTTGTTGGGCTGGGCCAGCTGTAAGCGCATCAATAGCGCGAAGATACCGCCTACCAGGAAATAAGTGACAGCCGTGATCATGTATAGGATCCCGATGCGCTTGTGATCCACCGTCATAATCCAGCTGCCCAGATGCGTGTGGGCAAAGCCCCGAGCCTCAGGCAACGAAATCGCAGGTGATTGTGCATGTGTAGTCATATAATTCTCCGCCTCTCCACTCGTTAATCTTCTGTGCTCGCCGGCCTACAGCTGGGATGCTCGACTTATCGCCAGCGCTTGCTTTCGACCTACTTCAAGGAAGTCAAATATGCGAGGACGGGTTCGATATCTTCCCGCTTGGGGTTGATGCTCATGTCGTTACCGGGTTTCATCTCCTGGTTGTTGATCATCCAATGGTGTAAGTTATCTTCGTCGAGCTCGTAAATGGCTCCGGCAAACACACTGCGGGACATCAAGTGGGTTAAGTTGGGCCCGATATCTTTCTCCGCGCGGCTTTTTCCCAGGGTGTGGCAGCTGTGACAGATGCCTTGGCTGACGATCTCAAAGCCCTTTCGCTGCATAGGGGTCTGGGGAGGTGCCGGCGGCTTCTGCTGGTTCGCCACCCAGGCATCGAAATCGCTTTGCGATTCGACCAGTACTTTGATGCGCATGTTGGCGTGGTTGAGGCCGCAGAATTCGGCGCATTGCCCGTGATACACACCCGTGTTTTCGGTCCTGAACCACAGGTGGTTGGTCTGCCCGGGGACTGCGTCTATCTTCCCGGAAAGTTGCGGGATCCAAAAGCTGTGAATGACGTCTACGGAATTGAGCGTGATCTGTACGGTTGCGTTAGCCGGCACATGCAGCTCGTTAGCAGTGATGATACCCAGGTCGGGATAATCGAACTCCCACCACCATTGGTGTCCAATCACGTGCAGGTTCAGGTCGTCCTGCGCAGGTAGGGGCGCCGACACTGCGTTGACCGTGCTGACCGTCAGGCCGAAGAGCACGGCCACCAACAGCACGGGGATGCCTGTCCAGACCACCTCCAGTTTGTTATTCCCGTAGGTTTGCTTGGGGAGGCTATCATCACCGGGGCGGCTGCGGAAACGAACGATGTTGTAAACTAACCAGATTTCGACGAACAGAAATACGAGAATAGACAGGTAGATCAGG
>DASQQR010000586.1:0-3051 GCA_035643335.1 Anaerolineales bacterium | reverse complement strand
CGAGCGAGGCGTGATCGTGCGGCGGCTGGAGTCCATCGAAAACTTCGGCAGCATGGATGTGCTGTGCACCGACAAGACCGGTACGCTCACCCAGGGCGTGGTCCAGTTAGATGCGGCGCTGGATGTGGACGGCAACCCGTCCGGGCAAGTACAACTGTATGCGTATCTAAACGCAAAACTGCAGACCGGCCTGCCTAACCCGCTGGACGAGGCGATCGGCCACAAGGGAGCGGAGGGCGCCGGCGAATACGCCAAGGTGGATGAGATCCCGTATGACTTCATCCGCAAGCGCTTGACCGTGGTGGCCAGGCGAAACGGCGATGAGCCGAACATGATCACCAAGGGTGCGCTGGAAAACGTGCTGGCGGTTTGTTCACGAGTCCAGACGGGGGAAGGCGAGATCAGGCTGGACGATGAGCAGCAGGCCCAGATCCAGGCGGGATTCGAGGGCTGGAGCGCCCAAGGCTACCGGGTACTGGGAGTGGCAGTCAAGAAAGCCGGCGTGGGAGAACATGCCTATTCCCAAAAAGACGAAGCCGAAATGACCTTTGCCGGATTCTTGCTGTTCTTCGACCCGCCCAAAGAAGGTGTCCAGGCAACCATCGTGGCCCTGGAAGATTTAGGCGTGAAGTTGAAGATCATCACCGGCGACAACAAACTGGTGGCGCGGCACACCGGTGAGGTGGTCGGGCTGGGCGATGCCAGGGTGCTGAGCGGGAGCGAACTGGATAACCTGGGCGATGAGGCGCTGTGGCACGCGGTCGAGCAAACGACCATCTTCGCCGAGGTCGACCCGAACGAGAAGGAGCGCATCATCCTGGCGCTCAAGAAACGCGGTCACGTGGTGGGCTACATGGGCGACGGCATCAACGACGCGCCTGCCCTGCACAGCGCGGACGTGGGCATTTCGGTGGATAACGCCGTGGATGTAGCCAAGGATGCCGCCGACCTGGTGTTGATGAAGCAGGACCTCGACGTGCTGCGCGAGGGAATTATCCAGGGGCGCAAGACCTTCGCCAACACGCTCAAGTACGTGTTCATGGCCACCAGCGCCAATTTTGGGAATATGTTCAGCGTGGCCGGGGCCTCGCTGTTCCTACCCTATCTGCCGATGTTGCCTAAACAAATCCTGCTGATCAACTTCCTGACCGATCTGCCGGAGATGACCATCGCGGGCGACAACGTGGATGACATTTTTGTGGAACACCCGCACCGCTGGGACATCCACTTTATCCGGCGGTTCATGATGGTCTTTGGCCCGCTCAGTTCGGTCTTCGACTTTATGACCTTTGGTGCCCTGCTGCTGTTCATGCATGCCGGCCAGGCCGGTTTTCACACCGGCTGGTTTATCGAGTCAGTGCTGTCAGCCGGACTGGTGGTGTTTGCCTTGCGCACGCAGCTGCCCATCTCCCGCAGCCACCCCAGCCGTCCCATGTTGTTGGTGACCGCGATGGTCATGCTGGTCACCCTGGCCCTGCCTTATTCGCCCCTGGCCGATGTCTTGGGTTTCAGGCCGTTGCAGCCCGCCTTCCTCCTGGCCATCGCCATCATCATGAGCCTGTACTTTCTCGCGGCGGAGTTGACCAAGCGCTGGTTCTTCCGCCACTATCTCAGATGATCGCCTCGAGCAAAAAGGGTGAAAGGAAAAACCCTCATTAAAATACACCACCATGCCTGGCCCCCACCAAAGATACGGCTGGTTCGCTATATACTGCCCCTATTGGTCCTCGGGCTGGCCGTTCATCTACTTTTACCTCAGATCGCCTCACTGAAGAATTCCATCGGTGTGATCCACGCGATGTCGCTTTGGTTGGTAAGCCTGGCAGCCATTACCCAGATTTGCAGCTATCTGGGCAGCGGATATCTGCTCAAAGTGATCGTAGATCTCGGGCAATCACGACTGTCGATCGCTGGTGGAGCGTTGATAGCTCTGGCTTCCGCCAGCATCGGGTTGGTGGCAGGCGGTTGGGTAGGGGCAGCGGCGGCGACCTACCACTGGGTGGAAAGAAGCGAGGAGACTTCCGAGGAAGCTGCGTTGGCGGGAGTCTTGCCGCCGCTGGTTAACAATGCCCTGCTGGTGATCGTCACCGTCACCGGGCTGGCTTATCTATTGATCAACCATGATCTTTCCCGCGCCCAGTTGATCGCATATTCTTTGTTCCTATTCCTCCTGGGGGTAGGCATACTGGCGATCATCTTTGCCATTCGACATCCGGAGGTGGTCATCCACCTGGTATTAAAGGTGATCGACCACGCGATGAAGCTGGTGAGGCGTATATATGATTCTTCTGGCACCCGAAACGCGCTGGAGAATATCTATACCGGACTGGCGCGGTTGCGTAAAAGTGGCTGGCTCCGGCCTGCCCTTGGATCGGGGATGAATATCGGCTTTGACATGCTCACGCTGGATCTGCTTTTCATTGCCGCCGGGCATGCTACAACCCCGGGCGTGCTGATGGCCGGCTACGGACTGGCCTTTCTCTTAGGGAAGGTCGCTTTCGTTGTTCCAGGCGGGGTCGGTGTGATTGAGAGCGGTATGGCGGCCATTTATACGAACCTGGGTATCCCCAATTCTATCAGCGTCGTGGTGATTCTGAGCTACCGGCTGTTTTCGTTCTGGATACCCAGTTTGCTGGGCTTTGCAGTGACAGGCTACCTGCAGAGAACGCCTGGGAACAGGCATTCTCCGGGAAACGTTGCCGGGCACTAGTCCAATCTACTCCAATTAAGTTCTACTGAATTTAGTTTCCGACGATTGGTCGCCAATAGGGTAGCTGGTCCTCAGCGGGGTCCCGGGTCAGATTGACGGGTTCTGAACCATCGGCGTTGATGAGATAGATCTCCCAGTTGCCATCACGGTCGCTCTGAAAGGCGATTTTGGTCCCATCCGGGGACCAAGCAGGACTCCAGTCATCCGCCGGGTCGTTGGTCAGGTCGCGCAGATTGCTCCCATCCACGTCGATCACATAGATGTCCGCGGGGCCATTGTGATTCGAGCGGAAGACGATCTGCTTTCCATCCGGCGACCAGTTCGGGGTGTAGTCCATCTCG
>DASQQR010000585.1:0-6012 GCA_035643335.1 Anaerolineales bacterium | reverse complement strand
ATGCAAGTCTTCAAGACCACGACAAAGATGGGAGGCAACGGTGCGTTCATCCAATTCCAAAATCTGGGCGATCTCGTTGTTGCGTAGACCCCCATAGAATTTCAGCGTAAGCACTTCCTGGCGTCTGGGTGAGAGCGTGCTGATCAAGTAGCGAAGCACTGCAGACTTTTCATTACGTAGCGTGATGTCGTCAGGATGATGGCTATCAGAACTTAATTCGTTCGTATTGACCGCGAATGCTGGCTCTAATGGACTGCCTTTTTTTCTGTAGAAGTCGACAAGGATGCTCTGAGCAATGCGGAAAATCCAGGCTGCAAAAGAGCCATCCCCGCGCCACTGAAACTCGCCCAGTCTTTCAGCTGTTCTCAAGAATATGGCCGCGGTCAGATCCTCGACATCCTGAAGATTGGTGACCCGATAGCGAACATAGGCATAGATCTTTGGGAAGTAATCGTCGTAGATTTCCTCAAAGGCTGCCAGGTCTGCTTGTGCTTTGTCAAGCAAGAATTTCTCTCGTTCAGGATCCATTCGCATTTGCGGAGAGACCTCGATAATCGGGTCATTCTTCAGTTACTTAAACGGATTTAACCACAAAATACTGCACTATTCTTGCGGAGATCTTATCCTTCCGCGTCCATCCGCGCTCGTCCGCGTCCCATCCGAATCCGGGCTGAGCAGTTCCCTCCAAGGTCTAAATTGGCAGCAAGCGACCCTATGGAAAGCAACGAGAAGCGGCAGATCCAACGAAAATATCCGACCCTTGAACGGCTCAGCCCTCAACAGTCGAGGCAATGTGCTTCTCGCGGGTGTGGACGAGGTGATTCCCTCGCCCTGACAAAATCGTCTCCAGCAGCGGTAAGAGGTTGCCTGCTCTCTTGGCCCGGATGACCCAGTCCCAGAAGGGTTCGAACTTCTTCCAACCGGATACGTAGGCCATGTGCCGGAGGCGCTCCAGCCAGCCTTCCTGAACCCAGGCGGATCTGAAGATCGAGCCCCAGCGGTAAAAATCCCGGTAGGCGCGCCAATAACCGGCCTCCAGGGCCTCAGGGCTCATCTTCGCCGGGTGAAAAACGGCATGGCGCGTGTCATACAGGTCCCAATTGTCGGAGAAAATCCGTCCCGCGGCCGCCAGGCGCTGGTACAGGGCCGTGCCCGGGTAGGGTGTCAGGATGTGGAAGGTGGCGGTCTCCACCCCCTGGGAAATAGCCCACTCCACAGTCCGCTCGAAGACCGTCTCGTCATCGTCGTCCATCCCGAAGACAAAGCTGCCGTTGATCATCACTCCCAGGTCGTGAAGCCGGCGGATGGCCGCGTTATAGTCCCGGTTCAGGTTCTGGATCTTGTGTTGGGCCTTCAGATTGAGGGGGTTGAGGGTTTCGAAGCCTACGAACAGGCTGCGCAGGCCGCTGGCGACCGCCTTTTCCAGCAATTTGGGCAATAACACCGTCTGGACCGTGGCGGCCGCCTGCCAGAGCCGGCCCATCCCCTGCATGGCGTCAAACAAAGAACCCGCGAAGCGCGGGTTGCCGAAGAGGTGATCGTCCAGGAAGTAAAGATGGCGCCCGGGAAGACGCTCGATCTCCGCCAGGGCATCGTCGATGGCCTGCGTGTAAAAAGACTTGCCACCGTTGAAAAAAGCCTCTTTGTAACAGAAGTCGCAGGTATGCGGGCAGCCGCGCGAGACGACGATGGAGTTTGGCACCAGGTAGAGATGGCGCTTGATCAAGTCACGCCGGATGGGCGGTACGCCCTGAAGCGTGCGGGCCTGAGAGCGGTAAACGCCGGCAGGATGCCCCTGGCGGTAATCCGCCAGGAAAGCGGGCCAGGTGTCCTCGCCTGGACCGGTAAAAATCGTATCGGCGTGCCGCGCGGCTTCACGCGGTAGCGAGGTGACGTGCAGCCCGCCCAGGCAGACATGCGCGCCTTTCCGGCGGTAGTGATCCGCCAGCTGGTAAGCGCGCGTTGCCGAGGTGATGTAGACCTGGATGACGACCAGGTCCGGCTCATCGTCGATATCCAGGGTCTCGATGTGCTCGTCCTGGATCGTAACCTGGTCCTCATCGCCCAGATATGCGGCCAGCGTGGCCAGGCCCAGGGGAGGAAAGAGCGAATACTTGATTGGCCGCCAGAAAGGGCTTTTGGCCTCGGTGAGCGCCGGCAGGATCATTTTTACCTTCATGACATGCCTCCACTGGAAGTGGTTTCGTGATGAAAAAAGCGATTACTCGCTGGCGGCCAAAACTGCCGGAGCATCGCAATTACCGGGCTGGCGATCATTCCCAACGCCAGAACGAACAAACGCCAATCGAATTGGCTAGGAGGCCGGTAGTTGGTTGCATGCAGGCCTTGCAGGACGGCATGGATCGAATCGGCCATGAAAACGTACAGGACCAGCAGGATTCCGAGCAGGTGAAGGCCCCAAATCAGCCGGCTGGGCCAAATCACATTTATCCTGCTATAGCTCCAGATGAGCGAGGCGCCAAACAGGATCATTACCCCGGAGAGGCTGAGTGGAGCCAGGACCGGTCCCCACCAGGGCAGCGGAATCAGAAACAGGAGATCCCAATCCAGAGGCGATTGTGGCCAGCTGGTCAATGGGATAAGAAACAAGTAGTAAAGGATATCCCACACGCCGAACGCAAGCAGGGAATAGCCCAGGCGATCCCGCCAGCTCCGGCCGGCCAGCCACCCTACTGCCAATAACATGACCAATGTGGCTGCCTCGCGGATAAACTCCGTTTGGCCTAATCCAAGGCTCGCCGGCAGAGGACCTTGCCGGTAGAGCTCAAGGTGTTCAATCAACATGCGCATGAAAAGGACCAGAACCGATTCGACCCAGGCCATCGCGGCGGCGAAGATAATGACGATCAACCAGATCCACTTTCTATGCATGTTTTCTTTTTCTCCCGAGCCCTCGCTTAGTTCGAGCCTCTTACGTCTGCATTGGGCAATAGACATGTCCATTTCTGGCAATCCTTCTCCATTGTAGACTCCAGGCCTAAAGATATCTACCGCTTGAGCGCGCAAGAAAAAGCACCTGGGTGCTTGACAGGGGAGCGAATTTCCGAGAAGATTAGAGTTAAGCCCCCAGGGGTTTCCAAAAGTGACCTCGCGTTCCCGATAACTCACTTTCGCCATCCTATCTTTCCCAGAGAGCATTCGGAAACTCACTGCCGGCCAACCTCCCGAAGGTTTCATCGAAAACTAAACCGGACAGAATCCTCTTAAGGCACCGCAATCACGACGTAAATCCAACCGCTAACCTTCGGGAGGTTTGGGATCGGTAATTTCCGAACGTTTTCTTCCCAAACAGCACCTTCTAAGAACTCCTGGGGGCTTCTTAGAAAGAGAGTGTATGATTCCAATGCTCATAAAACTGCTGATCGTTGAAGACAACGAAAGACTCCGCCAGGGGCTGAGGTCCGGTTTCGAAGCTACCGGAGGGGTGGAGGTCCCGGCGGATTGTGGCAGCGGTGAGGCGGCATTGGCCTGTTGCCTGGAAGGGGACCCGCCGGACGTGATCCTGATGGACGTCCAATTGGCGGGCGCCATGAACGGCATCCAGGCGGCGGTGGCCATCCGCCGGGAGTTCCCGCGCTTGCCGGTTGTGTTCTACTCTATCCAGGATGATGATGAGTACTACCGGGACTTTCGCCGCTCAGGGATCCTCAGCCACTACGCCTACGTGCGCAAATCTAACTACTTGCTGCCGCAAATGATCCTGCCGCTGCTCAAGGACGCCATCGCGGGGAGGAGCTTTATCGATCCGGAGATCGAGGCGCGCGTGCAGGAGGTGCGCCATAAGGACGAGCAGGACCCCATGGCGCTGCTGGAACCGAACGAGCAGGCCGTGGCGGGTATGCTGGCGGCTGGCCTGACCAATGAGCAGATCGCCGCGCGCATGGGTTTCCGAGATAAACGCACTATCAGCCGCACCAACGGCCAGATTTACACGGTCTGGGGTTTGAACGAAACGGCGACCGACGAGAAAGTCGCCCGCACACGCGCCGCCATCATCGTCCTTTCCGGGCGATTGATCCTTTGGGATGAAGGCGGCCGCGCCCAGGTTATGAACGCAGGCGGTGAGTGGGTGCCCTGGGAGGGAAGATGACGGGCGTCTTTGCTCTTGACTGGGCGGTACTGGCCATCTCGCTGTTCAATACCATCCTGCTGCTTTGGCTTGGCCTGACAGTCTTTTTGAACGCCGAAGCCCGCGGCTGGGGGATCTGGTTGGCTGCGGGAGGCCTGCTGTTGGGAGCGATTTTTTTCACCAGCCATTCGGTGATTTTGGGACACGGCATCCAATCGGTTACCCCCGGATTGAACTTCTGGTGGCAGCTCGGCTGGATTCCGGTGGCGGCGCTGCCCTTAGCCTGGTATGTGCTCATGCTGTGGTATTCCGGTTTTTGGGAGCGAGGGAAGGGCTCCAAACCCGCCGAGAACAGCTTGTACCAGCGGCACCAGGCCTGGCTCTACCTGGCGGTGATGGCGGGCCTCATTTTGACTGGACTGCTCCTGTTTTCTAACCCGCTGCCCTCTTTTTCGCAGCTGGTCGCGTTCGACCTGGTAGACACCGCCTCCATGGGTGGAATTCCGCTGCTGATCCTGGTGTATCCGCTTTACACCCTGCTTTGCACAGGTCTGTCCTTGGATGTCCTGCGACATCCGGAACCTTCAGGCCGGTTAATGGGGGACCTGGCCCGCGCTCGCGCCGGGCGTTGGTTGGTCTCCGCTTCGGTGGTATTGCTCAGCGTTGGTCTGCTCGTGGGGTATGTGATGGTGTGGGTGGTGAGAAGCATGCAGCAAGCAAACCTATCGCTCGGGACCCTAAAAACCGTTGGCGGGCTGGATTTGATCATCGAGACGCTGATCGCCGGGGCCTTACTGCTGCTGGGCCAGGCGGTGGTAACTTACGAGGTCTTTACCGGAAAGAGCTTGCCCAGGCGTGGGCTATCACAGTACTGGAGAAGAGCAGTGATTCTGGCCAGCGGCTATAGCCTCATCCTGGCGTGGAGCCTCAGCCTGCAGCTGCGCCCAATCTATAGCTTATTGTTATCCATGCTGCTGATGGTAGTTTTCTATGCCCTGCTTGGTTGGCGCGCTTATGCTGAGCGTGAACGCTTTATTCAAAATCTGCGCCCTTTCGTGGCTCATGAGCGGCTATATGAGGGCATCCTGGAAGGCGAGAAAAACCAGCCCGGCGCCGGAGAAGTAGCCGTGGACGAACCGTTCGGCGCCCTTTGCGCAAGCCTCCTGGAGGCGCGCCAGGCCTGCCTGGTACCCTTAGGCCCGCTGGCACCCCTTTCCGGCACACCGCTGGTCTACCCCCAGGGATCCAGGTTTTCGCTACCGGACCTGAGCGAGGTGATCCCGCGCTTGAATTCTCCGGCCGGGACCGGCCTCCCCCTGGCCCCGGAAGAGCACGGCGGCATGGTCTTCGCGGTGTCGCTGTGGAGCGAGCGCGGCCTGACCGGGGTCCTGCTGCTGGGTGAAAAACAGTCCGGGGGCCTGTACACCCAGGAGGAGATTGAAATTGCTCGGACGGTAGGCGAACACTTGATCGATACCAAGGCGAGCGTGGAAATGGCCCGCCGGCTGGTCAGTTTGCAGCGCCAGCGCCTGGCTCACAGCCAGGTTCTCGACCGACAAACCCGCCGGATCTTGCACGACGACGTGCTGCCCCTGGTCCACACGTCGCTCCTGAACTTGACCGGCCCTGAGAACCAGCGGGGTGAGCAAATTTCCAAGAGCATTGCCCTGCTCGAAGAAATCCACCACCAGCTTTCCGACCTGTTGCGGGCAACCCCCGCGACAAGCGCGGTAGAAGTCAGGCGGTTGGGGCTGGTGGGAGCTTTGAGACATACGATTGAGTATTTCGGTTCTTGCTTGGCGCTTGACAGGCATCTGTCCTACGGTATAATCCTATAAAATCAGTCCGAAAAGATTGGCATGGAGTCGAGTAACCGTGCGGCCTTCCAGAGAGCCGCCGGGTGGTGCGAGGCGGCAGGTTCA
>DASQQR010000584.1:0-4134 GCA_035643335.1 Anaerolineales bacterium | reverse complement strand
CAACCTTAGGTTTAGAAGACCTCTGCTCTGTCCATTGAGCTACGGGGGCAATATCGCATTAATATCAGCATTCTGGGCAGGGACGAAGCCCTTTGTAAACCCGCATCCCAGAAAGGGTCCTTAGAATGGTCTCGGGAGGACGGCCGAGTCGTTCGGCCAGCTCCACAGGCGTCAGAGGTGTGTTTCCGTTTGCCAGGAAGATTCGAAAAACCGCGTCCACCAAAGCCGTGCGTTCGCTGATAAAATCTGGCTCCTTAGCACAGTGAGTGATCAGGACATGCTGAAGGCCGTCTACCTGCTGAACCTCAGCCGTATCCGGATCGACCCAGTCCACCTTCTCATCGCCGCGCACGTCGGAAAAAGCCTCCTGGTGTTCAGGGCAAAGGAAGCTGCGCATGTGGACCCTCCAATCCTGATCGTGTTGACTCCACCAATCGAAGTCGATGTGGAAATGGGTTTGTAACGTGGGTTTTACCAGACTAAAACGCCTAACTTCTGCCACTTATACCCTCCACGAAAAATCGGCTTTCAAATCGTATCCCCACCTGTACGTCCTTGAACAACCCACGAACTAAGAGCCTATCCGAAAATTCGGGAGAGTGGGGGTTTGTGGCGGCGCAGAGCGCCGCCACAAACCCCCACTCCTTCATTTTTCGGATAGATACTAAGTCCATTTCACCAAACTACGCCCGAGCGGAATCATCAAAGCGAAAATGCAGATCTCCCACATGTACAAACCAGGGACGAGAGGCCAGAAGCGCCAGGATCGGTCCGGGGGGGCAACGGCGCACGATATTGAGCGCAGCATAGAGCTCACTGGCATGCACGTGGCTTTGCGGGTTTAACTTCGCAAGCTCCCGCACGTTCGTGACTACGACGCTCTCAAAAGGTGTTCTCTCTTTATTCATCCGCTTCCAGACTTCATCGAGAGCCTCGGGGTCAGGCACGGCGATGGCCATGCGTTCGTCATAAGCTGCGGAGACGATCTGCTTAAGCATCGCGTAAACCACGCCTCCATCCGAGCCAACCAATACAGTACGGATCCAATCGCGGCTGGAGCGCTGCGTGTCGCTGGACACAACCACTTCACCGGGCTCTTTCCCGCGGCTAAGGCGAATAAGACTGCCGGGCATTAAGCCCCTCTCCTCGTACCACTCGCCCAATCCGTAAACGTAGCGCTTTTCACGCACCACCCAGCCAGGGAATTTCTCCTTTTTCTCTCCATCGACAAGCATAAAGCGAATCCTGGGCGCTTCGTATGCGGTGGGAAAAAGATGGCGGGTCCTGGCTGAGAGCGGCAATGTACCTGCACGCCAATGAGGAAAGATGAGCCGAACCAGCACCTCATCCCCAACTGCACGCCCATTTTCTGTAGGCGAGAGTTCGTCGTCCAGGTCGCGCTCTAAGGCCAACATTTCCTTTGTCAGCAAAGTGCGGTCATAATCAATGTCTGCATAGTGCAAGTAGAGGGGAACTTCCCGGACTTCATCAGGCTCAAGACGACGAAGGAACCACACAACTTGACCGGCCGGACCGACCTCGTCAAAGCGTTCGTCTTCCTCCAAAGCAAGATCCAAAGAAAATTCAACGAGTTTCGGGTTGGTACCAAAGGGTAACTCTACTTGATCTAACAGATCGGAGGTGTGAATAGGCCCTCCACCCGCCATGTCGAGAACAGCTTCTGCCAGATTCAAATGCCCCACGTTTACGTCTACAAGAAGAGCGCGGGGGAACCAACGCCCAGCAATCCTCACGAAATCGTCGTTGGCCTCCAACCCCTGTTCCAGATGTTCCACCAATTCATCGCCGTACGTGTCTAATACAGCGCTCGGATCCAGCAATTCACTCTCTTCAGCAATTTCCGGAGGGTTGTTTAAGGCGTGTTCTTCCAAACCAGAAGCGAATTCTTTCTCTTCACCGCTGTCCATCTGCACGCGCATAACCTGGAACTCAGGAAGATCCGGATTACGGGCGGGGCGAAGGCCCAACACGTGGCCACGGCGCCAGTCCAGAGCGGGGAAGACCAGGCTCTGACCCACCTGATAATCCTCTTTGGGAAAGTAGATATCTCCGCCCGAACTTCGTTGCTCCTCAATCGCCCGGATCTCCCGCCGGATGCGATCTTCTACCAGAGCGGCCAGCAGCTCCTCGGGGGTTAAAGGGGTCTCGACCTCAAGAAGATAATTGTATAAGAACTCAATATCCTCTTCCTGAAGCTCAAAAGTGTCCCAATAATCCTCACGGAGCGAAACCGAAACCGTAACCATAAATGCCTCTAACCGATGATTGCATCGTGCCGTAAAATTCTTAACAAGATGAACTCAAATATTGGCGGATCGGGATTTGCCGCCACGATGATCCCAAAAATGCCCAAATATTGTTTTTTTCGCCGGATAATATTATACTCTATGAGTTTAGAATAGGAAAAAATGTGCTCTTTGGGATTTGGCGTGGCAGGGGGAGGGCGATTCCCGAAGCGCGAGGAAAAATGCATGGCCGATCAAAGCTGGGTAGAAGTCGTCAAAGTCTCTGGTGAACTTCAGGCCGAAATGCTGCGCGGCTTGTTCGAGGCACAGGGCATTCCGGTGATGTTAAATCAGGAAGGCGCCGGCCGCGCGTATGGCATTAACGTTGGACGCCTGGGAGAAGTTCAAATCCTGGTGCCCTCGGACTACGTCGCGGAGGCTCAATCGGTTTTGGCTGATTACGAAGCCGGCGTATTCGAAGAAGAGGGGCAAGCAGACGAAGATGAAGGCGAAGAGGGGGAGACGGACCCAGATCCCCCGCAATAGCCAAATCCATCGAAGGATATAACGGCCGGAGGAATCAGTTCGGATCTCTCTTCAGGGAAAAGACCTCTGCAACCAATCCATAGGATTCACCTGGACTCCCCCAACGAGTATTTCCAAATGCAGATGAGAGCCGGTAACCCTACCGGTTCCCCCTATGCGACCAATTAACTGGCCTGCTTCAACATGCTCCCCCTCTTTCACCAGAATCTCAGATTGGTGCATATAGGCGGAATAGACACCCCAGCCGTGATCAATCATGGTTGCGTTGCCACGCACCGTTAACGGGCCAGCGAACACGACCACGCCTGAGGCGACAGCGTAAATGTCCTGGCCTACCCCGCCACAGAAATCCAGACCCGTGTGGAAATAGTCGAACGAACTGCCATTATATGAACGCCGGCTACCAAAAAAGGAGGGCCAGCACTCTGCGAACAGCGCGGAAACCGGGCTCTCGAATACACCGTCCCAATATCGCTCCGACGTTGCCGGGGCGGCCAACGCATTCCACTTCTCATCTTCCGGTCCGGTGATCTTTGGGTCTACGGTTTCCTCATTTACAACAAGCCTCTCATAGGGATAACCGCCCTCGCCCACGAAGACCAGCTGGGAAAAATTAATTGGAATGCCATCCGGTGCAGTGGCACTCAAAGAAAGGGAATAAAAACCCGGGTCGGTCATGGCGTGCACGCCCTGTAGGGCCACGTAGCTGCCGTCTTTGTCCCGGAAAAAGTGCAGCTCATGACCGATCAAGGAGCCGCTCACCTCCAGGTCGGACTGGGTCTCCAGGCGAATAGTGGCCGTGCCCCCCTGCACCAAAGGGAGCGAATCCACCGTCACCGATTGGATCTCGCCTGGCAAAGCGCCAGGGCCGTCGACCGCGTTCTCGGCGGATAGACGCATTGCGTCCCCTGGCAGTGCGTCCCAAGTACCGCTGATGTTGTTGGTGACTACTAATGACCAAGGGTTTGTGCCCTGGATGACAGCCATCTCGAGCAAAGACTGGCCTCGAGCGAGTGCCACTCGCTTTGAAGCCACGGGCGAAGCGTTGACCTCCGGAATAATCAGATTTGCGCCGCTATATAGCTCCTGAGGACTGGTCAGCCGGTTTAATCGCTCCAAGGCGTCCACGGGTACTTGGTAGCGCCGGCTTAAACTGCGCAGATTTTCCCCATAAGGCACGGTTACTGTAACCAACACACCGTGGACATCTTCAAGGCCTGGGATAACGACTTCAACCCCAGGCGCGATCTGGTTTGGATCGGAGATGTTGTTGTAGCTGCGGAGCTCGTCCACGGAGACCCCAAAGCGCTGAGCGATTGCCCAGAGCGTGTCTCCCTCCTGG
>DASQQR010000583.1:0-3131 GCA_035643335.1 Anaerolineales bacterium | reverse complement strand
GGATGAACCAGCAAGCTCTCGTGCCGGTCGAAGAGCAGCTTCACCGGGCGGCCAGTCGCTCGGGCCAATAGCGCGGCATGAATTTGTCCAGCGATATCTTCCTTACCGCCGAAGCCACCCCCGATCATCATCCCGCGGACGCGCACCTGTTCCTCTGGCCAGGCCAGGACCCGGGCGATCTGTTCCCGGTCAGCATAAGGGATCTGCGACCCCACATACACTTCCATTCGACCATCAGACGTCAGCCGGGCAATACTGCATTCGGGCTCGATAAAGGCGTGTTCGGTGATGGCGGTGTGAAAAGTGTGCTCGAGGACAATATCAGCCTCGGCAAAGCCCGCCGCCATATCCCCCTTGCGCACTTTAATGTGCTTAAGCAGATTCCCCTTGGGATGCAAGGCCGCGGCACCGGGTTGGTGCGCCTGCACAGGATCGGTTATCGATGGCAGGGGGTCATACTCAACCTTGATCAAATCCAGGGCTTGGGTGGCGATCTCACGAGTCTCCGCGGCCACCAGTGCGATCGCATCTCCAACGTAGCGGACCCGCTCACCGGTCCCGACCAGAACCGGCCAGTCGTAGACCACCAGGCCGTGATCGTTCTCACCGGGAATGTCTGCGGCAGTGAGCACTGCCATCACGCCTGGAAGAGCACGCGCCTTTTCGACGTCGATCCTCCTGAGAATGGCGTGGGGAACGCCCGCCCTTTTGACGCGGGCGAAGAGCATCCCCTCGAAACGGATGTCATCAGTGAACTTCGCTTCGCCAGTTACCTTCCCCACAGCGTCCGGACGGATTTGAACGGTGCCGACACTGTCAAGAGGCAAGGCGCTTGGAGCCAGAGGCGAGGGACGTACAGGCTCGCCGGTCCGCATGCTAACAGCCGCAGCTTTTACCGCAGACAGGATACTGGGATAGCCGCCACAGCGACACAGCGTATCTTTGAGCGCCTGGCGAAAGTCTTCATCGGTCGGGTCGGGATCCCGCTCCAGAAGGGCATAGGCTGTCATAATTTGGCCGGGGATACAGAAGCCACATTGGACGGCTCCATGCGCGATAAAAGCCTGCTGTAGGGGATGTAAGCCTTCGCTCACACGGACGTTTTTACGTCCATCTCCTGATCCGTGCCCGTTGCCGGCGGCTGCCGCTTGAGATGCCAATGCTTCAATAGTGGTTACTTGCTTACCCCGCGCCCGCAGCGCCGGATAAGCACACGAGAGCACCGGCTCGCCATCCACCAGCACAGTGCAGGAACCGCACTCGGCCTCGTCACATCCAATCTTGGTACCGGTCAGGCCCAGGCGCTCCCTCAAGAGAGCGGCAAGCATCTCTCCCGGTTTGGGATCGACTTCAACAGGGTGGTGATTTACGGTTAATTTCATAACAGCACTCTTCGCATCGCTCAGCGTCATCAGTCAATCAGAATTCTCAGCGCGTTTCCAGGCCGTTGAAAGCGCCTCTTCTAACAACACGCCGGCCAGGTCTCGCCTGTATTCTTTGGTCGCCCGATATGGGCTGGTTCGGAAGTGAGCCTCCAATAGTAGAGCTTCCAAACCAGTGGTGAGCGCCTCCCCGTCAAAAACCTGGCCACGTACGGCCTCTTCGGCAGCTCTGGCCCGTACAGGCCGTGGCCCAGAAGGGCCGGCCGCTATGCGCACGTCGACAATGCGGTCAGCCCGACGCTCCAACCACACGGCTAGGTTCAGTATCGGCAGGGCCACTCCTTGTGGCCGCATGACCCGCGAAAAAGCGGATGCCTGGCCGGGTCGTTTCAAGGGCAGGTAAAACCCGGCGAGCAGCTCTCTTTTGGGATCCAGATTGGATTGCCCTGGCCCGCGAAACAGATCTTCGAGTGGGGCTTGGCGGGTATCCAGGGCACTTGCGATCTCCGCGACGCCGCCCAGGGCCAATAAGGCAATCGTGCCATCTGCCGCTGGCAGGGCATGGGCCACGTTGCCTCCCAAGGTGGCCGTATTGCGCACCTGCGGTCCCCCGATCAAGTCGCAGGCCTCAACCAACGCCTGGGCATGCTGCTGTACAAGTGGAGAGCGAACGATACGGCTGAGAGGCACCGCCGCGCCAATAAAGAGATCCGTGCCGCGGAACTCTAAGGCGGTTAATTCAGGAATACCCGTAACGTCTACCAGGGTATCAACGGCGGGATGGCGCCCTTGTTGCAGATCTAAGAGGAGATCGGTACCCCCTGCGATTAGCCGGGCAGGCCCAGGAGCTGCAGATAAGGCCTGCAAAGCGTCATTTGTGGATTGGGCGAGGTGGTAATTGTTCCAAATTGGCATGGATCGGCGACCGGTGGTTAGGATATCACCACGCCAGCAAAAGCCTGGCCCGGTGACACACTCCACTAGGATGGCGGCACTTTTCGACGGGCTCCTTGCCCGACGCCGCCGCAGAGCAAACCTGCGACGACCACCGATCCAGGGTTTGTGTTATTGTAGCACAAAACCCGCAGGTTAATTCAGATCTCATCTTTTGCAGATTAAAAATCACGTATAATCGCCCTCTATAGGCAGGAGGATATTTTTATGCGCAATGTTTTCACAAGCCTGAATCGCTTGCATCTGTTTCTATCCAGCCAATTGCTTTACCCGTTGGTGCTCTCAACCGTCCTGGCGGGGATGCTCTTCAGCCTTCGGGTGCTATTCAGCCATTCTCTTACCTATAAGTATCTGGTCTGGAACTTATTTCTCGCCTGGGTGCCCTATGGCTTCAGCCTCTGGGCCGCGGCCCTGAATCGAAGAAATCCAAGAGGCTGGTGGCTGCTCATCACCCCGGGCAGCCTGTGGCTGATCTTCTTCCCCAATGCGCCCTACATCCTGACCGATTTTTTACACCTGCAGGCGCAGCCCCAAATCCCACTGTGGTATGACATCGCTCTGCTGGCGTCCTTCACCTGGACGGGCTTCTTTCTGGCCATTGCTTCGTTGAGGACCATGCAAATCCTGGTGAGAAATTACCTGGGATGGATCTCGTCCTGGTTTTTCGCGGCAGGGGTTTTGAGTTTAGGTGGATTGGGCGAGGTGGTAATTGTTCCAAATTGGCATGGATCGGCGACCGGTGGTTAGGATATCACCACGCCAGCAAAAGCCTGGCCCGGTGACACACTCCACTAG
>DASQQR010000582.1:0-7138 GCA_035643335.1 Anaerolineales bacterium | reverse complement strand
GGCTGTCCTGGTGGAATTGGTTTGGACCTTGACCTCGATGGTGACATCGCCGAAATTCTCTTTTTCCGGCAAGAAAACCGGGACCTTATCGTTGGGGCTGTCAATCTCGATGTGGTAGTACTCGGGTTCGTGATAGCCGATGAAGTAGTTGTCGAATTTCGCTTCCGGCCAGCCGCTCGAAGGATCCGTGAAATCATCGTGATACAGCAAATTGCTATTGGCGACGGGTAGCGTGACTGGTGTTTGCTCTTTGGCTCCTGGAGTGGGTGTAGCTACAGGTGTCGAGGACGATACCGGTGTTAGCGTTGGCTCAACCGTCCTGGCTGGTGTAAGTGTTGGCTGAATTGCTCCGGTTTGTGTAGGCGGCGATTGGTTCGCTTGGCTTGCGCAGCCAGCTACCGTCAAAACCAAGAGGAGGGCTGATATGGCCCGATTAACCTGGGAAATAGCATCTTTTCTCATCCGGCTTCTTCCTTACTTAATCTGCTCAGAGGCACAACGAAAGCCAGCGAACTCGTCATAACGGTGATCATCCGGGGCCACAACCAGTCGATATGCCAAATCTTGCGGAATTCCGAAGCGACCTCCGTGCAATATCCTGTAGCCTTCTTGTATGTTGCTATAGGCCTCTCCGACCCACTCCCATACATTGCCGACCAAATCGTATACCCCAAAGGGGCTGACATTAAAGGGCTGGGTGCCGACGTCGTAGGAATCTTGATTGGGCATCTGGAGGACTTTTCCATCAGCTGTAGGATCGGTACCCCACGGATATAATTGCGGATTTTGGCCAGGGCCCCGGCCGGCTGCCTCCCATTCCGCTTCCGCCGGCAGTCGCTTATGTATCCAACTACAATAGGCCTGTGACTGTTCCCAAGTGACTCCTCTAACAGGATGATTTGGCCCGCCAGGCCAGACCGCCGGCGGCTGAGCATCGGTCTCCTCCAGATATTGCTGGAACTGGGCATTGGTGATCTGGTATTCGTCAATCCAGAAATCGCTAAGCGAAACACTTTGCGAAGCAGCATGAAATTCGTCGGCTGGGGTAAGTCCAACCTCATATGTGGCAGCCGCGATCTTTACCATCCCTTCACTGGTGGGAAGGTCGATCGTCTCAGGCGGCACAGTGGTTTTAGGCGAGGCGGTCATCGTAGGAGGTGCGGTCTCAGTTGGGGCTGCCAGAGTTATTTTCGGAGTCGCGGTCTCACTTGAAGCGGAAGAAAGTTTGGGGTAAAGCAAAAAAGCGCCAATGGCCATGGCAGACAGGGAGATCATGCCAATCAGTGCAGCGATGATTAATGCGTAGCTTCGAACTGGCTTTGGCCTCACGCTGACAGTAGCAGGTTCAGGAGGGGCTGGCAGGGTTGCGCGGACGGTCTCCTGTTCCTCTTCTGGCTTGGTGCCAGTCGCAGAGCAAAAGTCCCCAACCATCTGGCCGCAGGACTGGTAGCGATCGTCTGGATCTTTAGCCAGGGCCCGATCAATCACCGCCTGTACCTCGGCTGATATGCCCGGTATGGGCGGAGGCGGTTCATTGATTTGCTTGTAGATGACTGTCAGGGTGCTATCGGCATCAAAGGGAACACGGCCGGCGAGCATCTCGTACAACACGACGCCAAGCGAGTATATGTCGGTCCGGTGATCTGTCTCGCCGCCGCTCGCCTGTTCGGGAGACATGTAGTTCGGTGTCCCACTGATGGTGCCCTGCAGGGTTTGAACAGTGGCCTGACCAATGCGTACCAGCCCAAAGTCGGTCAAGATCACATCAATGTCCTCAGTCAAGGGCGTGTCGACCGTAACCTCATCTGCATTTGCGTGAAGGATGATATTGCTGGGCTTAATGTCGCGATGGATAACATCCAACCCATGAGCGTAGTCGAGCGCATTCGACAACCTTTCAAGCAGACGCGCCACATCATGAACCGGTAGCTTTTCGTTTCGTTCGTGCAAAACATACAAGTATGAGGCAAGAGTAGGCCCATTCAAATATTCCATCACGATGTATGGGTGATTGTCGATGGCATCGAAATCGTAGACCTGCACGATGTTGGGGTGACGTAATCCCGCCACTACCTTTGCTTCGCGCTGGAAGCGTGCTAGCAATCCGGGATCTTCTTCGACATAGCTGTGAAGGATTTTAACTGCGACCGGACGATCGAGCGTAAGGTGTGTGCCCAGATAGACCTCTGCCATTCCCCCATGTGCAAGAAGCCTATCAATTCGTACTTTTCCGACGGTTTTACCGACCCACCCAGACATTCTGCTATTATACAACTTTAATTGGATAAAGGAAATCCAAATTGTGTCAATGGGTGCCGGTTCATGCAGATAATAAAGGCTGCCCGGTGAATATCTCACCGGGCACCCGTTTTTGCGCTTCTACGTTCAGCGGTCCCGACGGGATTCGAACCCGCGATCTCAGCCTTGACAGGGCTGCATGTTTGGCCACTACACCACGGGACCAAGCGGCTGAAGTTTACCATATGCCCCACATAGCGTCAAGATTCATTAATTTTCAACGTTTTATGATATACTCTCCCCAAATAAAGGGAATGGGTGTCTCAGGAGCCGGAATTCTAAATTGGAGCGGAAAGATGGAGATCAGCACCAGCAGTTATAAACGTTGCGACGTTGTTAAAGCGAACGGCAGAGTTGATAGCTATACAGCACCGGAGCTGGAGGAAGTCCTCAACTCAGTGACCGGAAATGGCACCTATAAAATCGTTTTTGACATGAGCAACGTGGACTTTATGTCCAGCAAAGGCTGGTGGGTGTTGATTGAAACCCAGAAGAAATGCAAGCGTTATAACCGGGGCGAACTGGTTCTATATGGAATCCAGGATCGGATCAGAGAATCGCTCGATCTGGTTGGCATGGGCTCCTACTTTAAGATTTTTGACGACCTCACCGCGGCGGTCGGTAGTTTTTAACCGCGGTCTGAACTCAACAGGAGATGCCGACTGCAAAATTCCCTGCCAGGTTTGAAAGCCTGGAGAAAATAAGCCAATTTGTTGTAAAGGCCGCTAGAGAGGCTGGTTTCGATGAAGCGGCGGTCTATGCTGTCGATTTGGCCGTAGATGAGGCTTGTTCCAATATTATTGAGCATGCTTACGGTGGCGAGGGCAGGGGGGATATCAAATGTACCTGTCAAATCGCCAATAATAACCTGAAGATTATTCTGCGGGATCAGGGTCGACCCTTTAACCCCAGCAGCGTAGCCGAACCAAATTTTGGAGCCCCGCTTGAAGAGTTAAAACCGCGTGGGGCGGGCCTCTTTCTGATGCGCAAGTTAATGGATGAGGTGGATTTCGAGTTCGAGGCTGGCTCTGGAAACGTCCTGACGATGGTCAAGCACCGAAGCAAGTGAATTGTTCGTAGAAACTGGGGAGAAAGTGGGGTGTTGGGCGAGCGTACGCTCGCCCAACACCCCACTTTCGCTTCCTACCCTTGCTGGCGGGCGCCCGGCTGATTATACTAGTATTAAGAGGTTTCATCAGTATGCGCATTGAACAATTGATGGATTCGCTCCCTAAATCCTATACGCCAGCCGATCGCGAACTGATTTTGCGCGCCTACCGGGTCGCGGAAAGTGCTCATGAAGGTCAAACACGGGCTTCCGGGGAGCCCTATATCAGCCATTGTTTGGCCGTCGCGGGTATCCTCGCGGAGTTACATGTACCGCCGTCCGTGGTGGCGGCTGGACTGCTACATGACACGGTTGAAGATACGGCCATCACATTGAATGACTTGCAGCGCGATTTCGGTGCGGAAATCACCAATCTGGTTGATGGTGTTACAAAGCTGACTCAACTGCCACGCGTCTCGCGGGGTGATCAGCGCCCGGAAGATGAAGCCAGGGAGGAAGAAGAACGCCAGATTGCCGAAAGAAGAGGGATTCCAGGTCCGGATGAGGCAGCACAGCAGATCGTCCGCAGCCGGCGTTATGATCTGGTCTCCGAGACGCTGCGGAAAACCTTTTTGGCCATGGGCGAAGATGTACGCGTGGTGCTGATCAAATTGGCGGATCGATTGCACAATATGCGCACTTTGAGCCACATGCCGGGGAACAAGCGCAAGAGGATTGCACAGCAGACCATGGATATATTCGCGCCGCTGGCCAATCGACTCGGTATCTGGCAGATCAAATGGGAGCTGGAAGACCTTTCGTTCCGCTACATCGACCCCGAAACCTATCGAGAGATTGCCGAGCACCTGGCAAAACGTCGTGCAAATCGCGAACGGGAGATGCAAAAGATCACTCATGCTCTCAATTCCTTGCTGGAAAGATCGGGGATCAGGGCTGAGGTGATCGGCCGTCCAAAGCATATCTATTCGATCTACCGCAAGATGCACCGAAAAGGTGTGCCGTTCGAGATGGTCTTCGACGTGCGCGGAGTGCGCGTCGTCGTTCCGGATATTCAGACCTGCTATGCTGCCTTAGGTGTGATCCATACCCACTGGCGACCCATCCCGAACGAGTTCGATGATTATATTGCCTCCCCAAAAGATAATTTCTACCAATCGTTGCACACTGCCGTGGTGTTCGATGATGGGGGAACCCTTGAGGTGCAGATCCGTACGCCGGAAATGGACCAGAACGCGGAATACGGCATTGCCGCACACTGGCGCTACAAGGAGGGGGCAGACCGGGATGACGACTATGAAAGGCGCATTCTGTGGTTGCGCTCCTTGATGGAATGGCGCCAGGATGTAGAAGATGCACGCGAATTTGTCGATGGCTTGAAATCGGATGTCTTCGAAGACCGAGTTTATGTATTTACGCCGCGCGGCGACATCATCGATTTGCCAGCTGGCTCAACACCTATTGATTTCGCATATCACATTCATACGGATGTGGGTCATCGTTGTAGAGGAGCCAAGGTGAACGGCAAGCTGGTCTCGCTCGACTATGTTTTAAAAACCGGAGAAAAAGTTGAAATCCTGACTGCAAAGCGAGGCGGCCCCAGCCGGGACTGGCTCAACCCCAATCTGGGTCTGGTTAAGACACAAAGGGCACGGGGCAAGATCCGTCGCTGGTTTAAACGACAGGCCCGAGAGCACAATATCACCCAGGGCAAGACCCTGATGGATAAAGAGCTGCGGCGGCTTGGGCTCACCAGCGTGAACCTGGATCGCCTGGCGCGCGAATTTGACTTTCGGAGCGTAGATGATTTCTACGAGGCCATTGGAAATGGCGATGTCCCTATTGGTCGCATTGTCAACCATTTGACCCTGGAAGAAGAGGAAAAGAAGGATTCGGACCTCGTCTCCCGACCTGCGGTGGGGCCGATTTCACCGGACGGCGATTCGGTTTCCATATTGGGCTTGAAAGGTTTACTTACGGTGATGGCGAAATGCTGTAATCCGGCACCCGGAGACGCCATTATCGGCTATATCACTCGCGGTAGGGGCGCTACCATCCATCGCCAGGACTGCCCGAATATCATGCGAATTCGGGACCGGGAGCGACTGGTTAAAGTATCGTGGGGCGAGCCAAAAAATACCTATCCAGTGCCGGTGCGGATCAGGGCTTATGATCGTGATGGTCTTATGAAAGACGTTTCGACGATTATCGCTGATGAGGGCATCAATATGGCGAAAGTCAATGTGGATGTCAACAAGAAAAACCTGGCTGTGTTTGAGCTCATTCTGGAAGTCCGAGATTTGGCCCAATTGAGCAAAGTTCTCGACCGGCTGGAAAATCTCCCCAACGTTCTGCAAGCTCAGCGATCTCGCCCTGGGTGATAGCGTGCGGGGGTGCTGGCGTGCCGTGTAGGCACCACCCCCAATGGCATCTTTTTCCACGCTGATTCCCAATAGCACAAAAGGCGGACATAATTTTGCGCTTCGGAAAGTGGTATAATTCCACCCCGAATTCGGAGATATGCCTGTGAATCCCTTACTTAGCGTCGCTGAAGCACGCCAACGCTTATTGGCTGCTTTCATTCCGGTGGACACCGAGGTGCTCCCGCTGAACCTGGCGGCTGGTCGGGTGCTTGCCCAGGATGTCCGGTCGGAAGTGGATCTACCGCTGTTTGCCAATTCCAGCATGGACGGGTTTGCCCTCCGAGCGGCGGACGTTGCAGGCAGCCAGCAGAACAGCCCGATCGAGCTGAAAGTCACAGCGGATGTGCCCGCTGGTCATGTTTCGCGGGTCAGCGTAGGATCAGGTGAAGCTGCGCGCATTATGACTGGAGCACCAGTACCCGATGGAGCCGACGCTGTCATTCCCGTTGAGGATACGGACCAATTTCGGAAAGATGCGCAGGCTGGGGCAGTGGTGCCTGAAAAGGTAAAGGTATACCGTTCAATAAATCCGGGTGATTACATTCGTCCAGCGGGCCAGGACGTGCGCCGCGGGGAACTCGTGCTGAGGGGTAATATCCGGTTGCGGCCCCAGGATGTTGGGCTCCTCGCCATGATCGGGGTAGCTGAGGTTCACGTTTATCGGCGGCCAAAGGCGGCGCTGCTGTCCACAGGAGACGAATTGGTACCGGTTCACATGCCATTAGAGCCTGGAAAAATTCATGATTCGAATGCTTACGCCCTGGCGGCATTGGTGTCCCGAGATGGTGGCGAGACGATCAACCTGGGCATTGTAGCCGACCAGGCGAATGCGATCCGAGACGTGCTGGCTCGCGCGGTGACCAACGGAGCAGATCTCATCATTTCTACCGCGGGAGTCAGTGTAGGAGCATTCGATTTCGTCAGGATGGTCGTCGAGGAGCAAGGGAATCTGGATTTTTGGCGAGTGAACATGCGACCGGGCAAGCCGTTGACCTTCGGAAGCTACCAGGGCATA
Organism: Anaerolineales bacterium; assembly: GCA_035643335.1. Lineage (GTDB taxonomy): Bacteria > Chloroflexota > Anaerolineae > Anaerolineales > UBA4823 > DASQQR01. The sequence continues at coordinate 336 of DASQQR010000582.1, read as the reverse complement.
CCTTTTGTTGGACTCCCGGGCAACCCCGTTTCGGCTTTCGTAGGTTATGAGGTTTTCGTCCATCCTGCATTGCTCAGGTTGACCGGACTCAGGGACCAGCCGCGTCCGTCCATTAAAGTGAAACTATCCGAACCGTTGCAGTCCGACGGAAGGGAAAGCTATCTGCGGGCCATTGTTGAGCAGGTTGAAGGTCTCTGGATGGCCCGTCTCACGGGACACCAGGGTTCCGGGAATTTGCGCTCATTGGTTCAAGCAAATGCTTTACTGATTATCCCCTCTGGGGTAAAATCGCTGCCAGCTGGAGCGGAAGTGGACGCGTGGCTAATCGGCTCTATG
>DASQQR010000581.1:0-13073 GCA_035643335.1 Anaerolineales bacterium | reverse complement strand
GACTGCCGCTGTGAACCACCGCTGTGGTGTAATCCGCCGGATAGGGCGTGACAGGGAAGTCCCAGCCGGTATCGCTCTCAAAGCCGCCGTTGGTGACCGCCTCAGTGCAGGCCGTAATGGCGGTAAAATCCACCGGGCCGGCGTTCCCCGGCAGGTCGACGTCCTGCACGGCCGGAGAGAACACTAGTCCGCTTTTGGAAGGCGCCAGGGAATGCTCTCCGGAGGAGAGCCCTACCATTTCGTAGCTCCCATCTTGTCCGGTGACCACGCTGCGGCCTGTTTGGTCAACCACCTCCACCCCGGGGACAGGACGATTTTGCTGGTCAGAGACCATTCCGGAAATCGAAAATTGGTTTTGGTTTTGGGCGATAAAGGGCAGGAATACCGGTGGAATGGAATTTAAATCGGAGGCTGGCGTTGCGGTGCTGAGGCCAAACGGTAAGTGGAGAGGTTGGAACGTACGTTCCAACCCGGTGCTGGAGAAGGCGACATTGGTGGCGATCACTAGCGCGGAGCAGAGGACGAATAGGATCGTCAGGATCTGTGGCGAGCGTTTCATAAACTACTCCTTTTTGCGTGCTCTATTCTTTAGCGGTGAAAAAGTGCCAATCTTACCCGGCAGCAGCCAACAAGGAGACTATCGAAGATTAGAAAGACATTAATTCCCTGTCCTAAGTCTACGTGAAAACTACGCCAAAGTCAATCACTTCCCATTACGCGTTCTGGGTTAACGCGCGAAAGTGGTGGGATGCTCGCCTGTTTGTTGGTGACAGTTGGACTGTCGCCCCATCGGTTGGGCGCGCCGGGCGTTGGTAAACTATATCTCCGCAACCCACCTGTTTTCCACGCACGTTGAGGTAAGCATTTGGACGTAACCAGCATCAGAGTCAAGGAGGAAAAAATGGCGAGACCGAGACTCATCATGGCATTGGCTAAGGTGATCATCGCCGCGGCCTGGGCCGATGGTCAGATGACCAATGAGGAAATCAATAGCCTGAAAGACCTGCTCTTCCGCATGCCGGAGATGAGCGCCCGCGATTGGGCCGCACTGGATATCTATATTGACTCACCGGTGAGCGAGGCCGGTCGCATGCGGTTGGTAGAGGAACTCAAAACGGCCCTCTCTTCGCCCGCCGATAAAACCCTGGCGATCTCTAAACTGGACGAGGTTGTATCTGCTGACGGCGTCGTCAGCGAAGAAGAATTTGCGGCCATCGACGAAATCGGGTCGGCCATTGGGGAGGTGGATGTGTCCATCTTCGGCACGTTGGGCCGGTTGCTGCGCGGACCGGTTCAGCGGCGATCCGAGGCAGTCACCGAAGCACACAACCGGGAACTCTACCTTGAAGACTTCATCAAAAACCGCATTTTCTACAACGTTCGCCGCCGGTTGGCGTTGGGCGAATCCGGTCTCGACCTCCCCGAAACAGAGGTGCGTAAGCTCAGCCTGGCAGGAGGTTTGATGGCACGGGTCGCCTATGTGGACCGAGATGTGGGCAATTCAGAATTCGACGCTGTTGTGACCGCACTGCAGGAAAACTGGGATATTTCGCAAGAGGCAGCCACCCTGGTCGCGGAGGTGGCTATAGATGAGATCAGCAAAGATTTGGATTACTATCGCCTGACGCGGCAATTCTTTGAGCGCACCACTGAGGCTGAACGTGTTGGTTTCCTGGATGTGCTTTTCGCCGTAGCCGGCGCAGATGGACAACTCTCATACGAGGAAACCGAGGAGATTCGCACTATCTCCAAAATGTTGAAGCTGACCCATAGGCAATTCATCGATGCCAAATTGAAAGTTCCCCGCCAGCGCCGGAGGACTTAGTATCTACCCGAAAAATGAAGGGGTGGGGTTTGTGGTGGCGCACTGCGCCGCCACAAACCCCACTCTCCCGATTTTTCCGATAGGCTCCTAATCCTTACAAAATTGCAAGGATTCAAACTGTAAAAGATTCACCCATTCCATCGTTAACCTTATTGATTAGCGTTAGCGTGGAGTGGCTGCTATCCCTCATTCGGCAAAACGCCAGTGATGAACAGCAGCTGTCTGGTAAGTATAGAATAAGGTTGGAGGGTGAAAAGATGAGAAAATACGCCGATTATGGGATGTTCCCAGTCGAGGATCCTCAGGATCGCCTTTCGGCTTACTCGTATCCGGCCTCGCAGGCATCCTCAAGCGATTATTTGCTGGAGGCCGTCGAGCGAGCCATGGATAGAGATCCCGACCAGGATTTCGATCTCCTTCTAGTCTTAGAGCGGAAGAGAGATTGAGGGGTCAGGCCAGCCTGACCAGGTGCGGTGATGAACAAGAGGCGGGCGCTTTTCCTGGCAGTGTGGATAATTATCTGGCTTGGCTTACCAGCCATCCGGCCTGCTCTGATCGCCGCGGTTACCGGTGGTTTAGTCGCTTATGTAGTGCTGCAAGTTAAACTGGTCACCGGAGAGCAAAAAAATACGCATAAACCGGCTAGCATGTCTTAACACCCTCACACTGACTTCAGATTAAAAAGGTCGCCCGACAAAGCGATCTTTTTTATTCCTTTGCCCGCCAGCTGACCACCCGTTCCAGCGTGATAGCGATTAGGGGGCGCCCATCCAAGGTCATCTCCCGGTATTGAGGGTACTTATCAACCAGGAGACTAACGGCAGTCTGGTAGATGCGGCCTGTTTCAAGGATCCCCGCCCGGCCGCGTATCTGCACCCAGGCTAACTTCTCCCAGTCGTCGCTGTATTCGTCAATGATCACGGCCACGCGGGGCTCGGCCCGAATATCCCGAATCCGCTGCAGTTGGTATAAGTCTCCGACCCGCTTGGGCTTTTTATCAATTGGAGTATACAAGCGCCCCCCATCGTAGACATAGACGATAGGTATGGCGTGGGGTTGCCCGCTGGCATCCACAGTCGCCATCCGGGCGACTCTATGTTGCCGGATGAAATCGCGTTCCCAATCTTCCATTTATGCGTTGCGTATGGCTCAACCGGAGGATGGCACCTTGAGCAGCGCGCCGACGGCGTAGCCGACCAGCGCGCTCACTGTGCCGATAGTTGCCATCTCTAACCCGCTCTTTCCGGGATTGCCGACCGTAACCCGAGCCTTGTATGCCCCGAGGATAAAGAGCACTAGAGCCGACAGGGCAATCGAGGTGACGATGCCGAGCTTCACGGACAAAATAGCGAACGGCGCCAGAGGGATCAGCGAACCGACAATGGCTGCCAGGCCCACAATAATCGCAGATCGCAGGGCAATCCTGCGATTGGTTGGGGCCAACTGGTGCTCCTCGGCCATCATCACCGCCACCCATACATCTTTGTTGGCGGTAATCGTGTCTACAATACGCTTTAGTAAATCCCCTTCAAAACCCTTCTCTGCATAGATTTTGCGAATTTCCTGTCGCTCCAGCCGGGGCACTTCACGGATATGGCGGTATTCCCGCTCTCGTTCGCTCTCATACAGGTCAGCGTCCGCCAGAGTCGACGTATAAGCCACCGCACCCATCGAGACGGACTCGGCAAAGGTGGCCGCCAGACCAGCGACTAAAACGATATAAGGATCTCCGGTGGCCGCAGCCACGCCTAAAATCACGCCTAGTACGTTTACCAGGCCATCCTGGCCGCCAAGGATGATATCCGACAGAGAAGAAGCTCGCCGGTGAGGATCGTGGCGAGTGTGGTGGTGAATCTCAGACTGCTGCGAATTGTCTGTCTGCAAAAGGTTATTACCCTCCATAAAATTAGCTCCTGGCAGGAGAGAAACTTTCAAGTATATGCCGGTCCTCGCGATCCAGGCGATCGAGAAGGTCCGGACCTAGCCGGTTGTAAATGCGTTGGGTGAACAGCTCCATCCAGATGAATTGCCGGGCGATGAGCACGAGATTGGGGTTGGTGGTAACCGTAGCACTCATCTCCAGGTCTGTATTTGCAATCAGGCACTCCTGTTCATCGACGACCACGACCAACATGGCAGTGAGCTCCTGTAACTCGCTCTCCAGGGGTGGATGCCGTGCAATCCGGCCGCAGTCCAGGTTTCCGTCGCCCGTCAGCAAAGAGCTCACCTTGACGCCTCGTTCGCAGGCTTCCTGGATACCGCCACGTGAGATTTCCAATTGCGAATCGGGGAGCACAAACATGAGTTCGCTCTGCGCGCTGGCGATCATTCGGGTGACATAGGAATGAATGGCGCCTTCCCCCTGCACGGACCACAACCGATCGCCGTTTTGGTCCCTGTAAAGGCCGCGCAAATGATCCCTGAGGTTTTGAATTAGGTTCTGGTGCTCCTGCTCAAAACGGTCGAGCAAAATGTCCGGTGGGACCGGGCGATAGAGCGTTGACCGGCGATCATCGGTTTTCAGAACTGCTCCCCGGGCATGCAGGCGGCCCAAAGCCTCGTAGACCATCGAGCGAGGGATGCCAGCTTGTTTGCTGATCTGGTAACCAGTGGTTGGATATTCGCGCAACAGGGCAGCATAGACTTTGGCTTCATATTCGGTAAAGCCGATGGCAATCAAGTCCGGCGTTAAGTCCATACGCATTCCTTTAGTGATCCTAATGTTAACTAGTAGCAAGATTCTAAACTACTATGTTAAGGGGGTCAAGGCTCGCGTGCCCAAATATAGACGATTAAACTCTTATTAAGCTTAACGGATCAGCGTAACCTTTTGCCTTACGTCCCGACATTAACAAAGGAAACTCTCCCACTAGCAACGGGAAGAGGTCTGGATGCAAATCATTATTGTAGGCGCTCCAATCTTATCCAGCTCGCTCTCACGTTGCGTTAGTTCCGCCACGCATTGTCGCGCGGTTCTTTGAGGAAAGGTTTGAGAAATTAAAATGAAAATTTTGATGGTGATATCCGAGGCGCCTCCCATTAAGAGCGGTGTGGCGCGGGTCGCCGACCGGTTATGTGCAGGTTTCAAGAAGCGCGGCCACCACGTAGATGTCTTATCCTCAGATACTGTACCACGTCTCGATTACGGGGAGGTGCGTCTATCATCCATGCCACTCAGGATGTCCCGGCTCAAGCACAAATTCCAACATTATGACTTGATTCACCTGCACGGGCCGGTCCCGACCTTTAGCGACGTGTTCTTGTTGTGGGGCCTTCGTGGCCTGGGGCCTCACCGTCCTCGCTTGGTGTACACGCATCATGCGCCCATTGATTTCAGAAGCCTACCTTTGCGGCCACTGACCTGGACGTATAACGCCCTCCAGGAAAGATTTGCGCGTTTCGCGGATCACGTGGTCACATCCACGCCGAGTTACAATCAACGTCTGGCACGATATATACCTGCAGGAAAATTATCTGTCATTCCCTGGGGGGTAGATTACCCGCTCTTTAACGCTCCGCTGGAGAAAGACGAGCCCTTTACAGTAGTCTATTTGGGGCAAATCCGCCCGTATAAGGGCCTGCCAGTGCTGTTGAGGGCTGCAGAAGGCGTTCCCAACATGCGCCTGTGGGTGATCGGGGATGGGCACTCCAGCAAAGCTGCTCAAAAAGAAGCAGCCAGGCTCAACTTGCCCGACGTAACCTTTTGGGGACCTCTACCCGACCAGGAGATGATCCGCCGGCTCAAGCAAGCGCACGTAATCGTGCTCCCCTCGATTACTCACTGCGAGGCCTTTGGTATCGCCTTGTTGGAAGGCATGGCAGCTGGCTTGGTCCCGGTGGCGTCTTACATTCCGGGGGTTGCCGACTTGGTAGGTAATGAGGGAATCACCTTCCATCCCGGAGACTACCGGGCGTTAAGGGCAATTCTTGCCCGTCTGCGTGATGACCCTCCGCTGCGTCTCCACCTGGCTAGCCTGGCTCAGGCGAAAGCCCGCCTGTACTCCTGGGAGCGAGTCGTATTTGGCTATGAGAGGATTTTCAACAATTTGGTGGTCAATCAGGCGCCCAAGACGGTGCGTACAATCACCGATATCCCTACCCAGCCGTTTTTGCACGGATATACAGAATGACGGGCAGAGCCACCAGACACAGCGCCATTCTGATCGCAGCCTTTGCAGTCACCTCTCTGTTAAACTATGTTTTTGGCGTCGCACTGAGCTGGTTCCTCAGCCCATCCCAATTCGGAGTCCTGGGCGTGGCGCAATCGCTACTCCTGCTGGCAGCCTTGGTGGTGGGATCTGGGTTTCCCTGGGCAGCCGCGCAAGATCTGGCACGGGCCGGACCAACCACCAGTACCCGCCATCGATTTCGGGCGGCCTGGACTGGCAACTTCGGGCTTGGACTACTTCTGGCAGGTTGTCTATGGGCCGCATATGATAGCGGGCTGCTTGAGCTGGGCCCCGCGTACCGGCAGATTATCCCGTTAATAGCACTTACCACCGTGTTGCTGGCTGCGCGAGCAGCGATCAACGGTGCAGCTCGCGGCTCTTACAAATTCGCCGGGGTAGCCGTCAACATGGTAAGTGACGCCACCCTGAAAGTAGGAATTGGCCTGGTTTTGGTGATAGCTGGAGCAGGGGTCGCAGGTGTGATTGCCGGTTTTGTGCTGGCTACCACGGCTACCTTGTTTCACAGTCTTTGGATGGTCAAGCCGGAACGCCTCTGGTCGGGTACAGGCTGGTTCGATCCGCAAGTGCTGCGTGTGACTTTCCCTCTTTTCTTGGGCATGATTGGCCCGGCCTTGATGCTCAATCTGGACATCCTCGGCCTCAAGATATTAGCACCCGCCTCCCAAGGGGACCAGATGGCCGGTTTATATCAGGCCGTCGTTATCCTGGCGCGTACCCCGGTCTTCGTAGCCCAATCTCTGACCCTGGTTTTGTTCTCTTACGTCGCCAAGATCACAGCGTCAGGAAACCACGGAGGGGCGGCAACATACCTCAAGTCGGCGATAAAGGTGTGGTCACGTTTGTTGCTGCCCGGAGCACTGATCCTCATCTTAGCCCCGCGTGCGGCCCTTCATCTTTTTTACCCTGAACAGTACCAGGCATCGATCCTTGCGCTGCGAATCGCAGCCGCCGGCGGGCTGCTTTTAGCACTGATGACATTGTTAATCGGTGTCTTCCAGGCGGAAGGCGATCGCGGACGACCAGCCGTGATAGCCTCCGTGGCGACGGGCGCTCAAATCGTAGTATTACTGACCCTGGTTCCGCGCCTCGGAGTCAATGCCGCGGCGCTTTCCTTACTCGCTGCCGGCGGAATTGGCGCCATTGGAATGATACCCATGATCGCCTCCCGCTTTCAGGTCAATCTAAGCAATTTCTTGCAGTCTTCTGCTCGGTATTTCTATCGCGGGGGAATTCCTGTGCTGGCCTTGACAATCGTTCTACTTACACTACCAGACGGAGGCCGGCTTGGGGCCTTCCTGAAATTAAGTCTTGCAGGAATGCTTTACGCCATCGCCTTGCTCGGCACTCACCTTACACCGTCCATCCCCCGGGACCGGCCCGTTAAGCACATCCTGTCCCAATTTGTCAACGTGCTCATGGGAGGATGAATATGGGAGAGAAGCAGCCAGGGATAGCCGTGGTGATTCCTAGCCTGGGAGGAAAACACCACGAAATTGAGCACGCTCTCGCCCTGCAAACACGGCCGCCGGATGAAATTACCGTAATTAAGGGTGTAACTCCTAACGGGCGAGCCAGAAATCAGGGCGTCGCACAGACTTCCGGTGAGATTCTTATATTTATTGACGACGACGCTACTCCGACCCGCCCAGAATTAATCGAATACTTGTCACAGCCTCTGCTCGAGGACGTTTCCGTCGGCGTGACCGGGACAGCGCGGGTACTGCCAAGAAGCGCCTCCTGGTTCCAACGCAGAATTGCAGCCGAAATCCCTCGCACAGTAAACCCGGTACCGAACCGGCCGCTGGAGACTAACCCCCCACTTAGAGGATATGGGCATTCGTTAATTACCACAACCTGTTGTGCCGTTCGGCGCTCGACGTTTGTTGAGGCCGGCGGCTTCTGCGAAGACCTTACCAGTGGAGTTGACACGGATTTCTTCTACCGGATTCGTAAGAGAGGCTATCGCTTTTTGATGGTTCCGGACGTATATGTTGAGCATCCCGCCCCAAGCAACCTGCTTTCTCTCGTGCGTAAATACTATTGGTATGGCATCGGCTATGGACAGGAGGCGCTACGCCGCCCAGAACAGAGCATTGGACCCAAACTATCCACCCGCCTCCGCCGCACAATCTTCCTCTTGGCAGCATCGTTCTGGATGCTCCCCAATATCTTCTTTCTGTATTCCTTTGGATATCCTCATCTCGAGTTAGGCTTTCGACCGTTAAAAGCACTGAGTACATACGCAGTTGCTTGGGGCTATGCCAGCAGTTGGCGTAAGGGAGCACAAAATGACGGAGATCACTAAACCCCAGGTGCTAAGGGAGGAAATTGCAGCTCCAACCGGCTCGGAACATGCTGAGGCACAGCGCGAGGGCCCTCTGCCTGCATTAATCCTTTCGAGTCTTGCTATCATCGTGTTTTCGATCGGTTTCGGTGTTGTGGCTTGGCGGCTGGATAAAGCTCCCGATATCTTCACAGACGAGATCATTTACACACGCATTGGGATCCGGGTAAGTGGTGAAGGAGCCATCGTCTGGGACAGTGGTGAACCGTTTCTGGTGCATCCACCATTGTATTTCCTCGTTCAGGGTGCCTACTTCTGGCTGGTCGGGGATTCGAACATTCCCCAATATGCTCCCGGAAACATTTTTGCCGCCGTCCACCGGGCTCGCTATCTAAATGCTTTCTTTGCTGGCTTGACAGCGATAATGCTGTTTCTGCTCGGACGGCGGCTGCGGGGAACATGGTTAGGATTATTGCTTGTGACTTTATTTATATTGGATCCGTTCGGTGTACGCATTAACCGCCGGGCGATGCTGGAGTCTCTGGCTGTGCTGTTGTCTCTGGCGGGGATGATGTTGCTCCTGAACGCGGCTAAACGATCAGATTCCTCGAATCCTCTTAATACTTGGCGCTTGCGGGCTCAAACCATTGCCGCTGGTTTCTTGCTTGGACTTGGAATGCTCACCAAGGAGCTCGCTTTTATCGCTGTTGTGGCGGTTTTTCTGTTCGGATTATGGGAGACCTGGCGAAACCTGAGAGAAAAAGGTCCTGCCGATCCCCACCTACTGTCACCCTTCGTGGCTGCTGGGATCGCCGCCGTTACTTACACCCTCTACCCGCTGTGGGTGCTGGCCAGCGGGAACTGGGATCAATTTGTCGGGGAGAAGTTTCTGGCACTCGAGCGCCTGCTCGGTTTAGTCCAAATCACCGGATGGAACCGGCCGGATGTATCCCTGTTTGAATTTTTGAGCCAGCGGCTGTTAGACTATGGGAGCTCTTATCTGGTCCTGGCATTGGGAGGGGTGGCGACGGTCTGGCTGCTCTTGATTCACCGGCAGCGGCGTGCAGGGCGATTTTTAGGTACCTGGGGTGCTGTGATTTACCCGTTTTTCGGTTTTGTTGCCTTGTTCGGTAGCGGCAACGATCAATTCTTCTACTTTTTGCTTATCCCAGCCGTCGTCCTCACTGGATATGCTTTTACCCTCCCGTTAGCACCGATCGGCTCTAGCCAACGCCTCCATAGATTGGGGCCGGTTTGGACAGCACTGTTCAAGGCTGCACTGATTTTGTTCCTCGTCGTGATCTTGGCTTATAACATGGCCCAGTGGTGGTCCCACTTCGGCGCGGGAACCGATGATGGTTACCAACAGCTGGCCAATTTCGTCCAGGAAAAACTGCCTGTCGGTGAGCCTCTCAACGCCAGCGGTGACCCGATCAAATTTCGCTATTTTTTGCCAGGCAGGAGCATTACAGTCGCTGCGACTCCTCAAGAGGCGGTCGACTCCGGGGTGCATTATTTCGCTCTGGCTCCCAAAGATGTATGGGCGCATTACGGACGGATAAAGCCCGAACTTGCGGCCTGGATACAATCAAAGGGCCGCCTCCTTTTCACGGCTACTGGGGACAGCTACGGCGAGATCCACCTCTACCGGGTGGACTACCACCGTGCTGACGTATCTGTGACCGCCGCGATTCCCGGGGGCAATTTCCATTGGCGCTCATTTGCACCTGCAAAAGGAGGATTCATAGGCCCTCTCGCGCTGAGTCTGGTTCTTTGGCTGGCGTTCTTGGCCGGAATTTCTACTGTTATGCTGGTTGCGGCTGGGCCGAAGACGAGCCTGCTATCTTACCAGATACCTGCTCTGCCAGAGACAAACCACAAGCACCCAATTAAAGGGGCCGTGCATGAGCGAGATTGAACGCATCGCCTTCGATGGTCGCTACATCAATGACCGCAATCACGGAATCGGCCGCTATTCCTTTCGCCTGCTTGAAGCTCTGGTTGACCTGGCTGATGAAGCATGCCCCCAACGTCGGTTCATCATTTTCTACGGCAGAGAACCAGACAGTCGATTTGATTGGAGCAAAATATTGTCCAAACCGAACGTAGAGCTCAGAGCCGGGCCCTGGCCATTGTACTGGCCTCAAGAGCAATTAGCCTGGCCCGGGCTTTTGAGGCGATGCCGCGCAGAGCTGTTTTTTTCACCCCATTTCGTCGCGCCGCTTCTGGCACGTATATCGATTATCATCACGGTTCACGACTTGATCTTTGATCATTATCCCGCTTATATGCCACAACCGTGGGCACGCCCATATTACCACATGATGATGCGTCTCAGCACATACCGTGCTCGCCCGATAATTACGGTATCCCATGCGACCGCCGCGGATTTGAGACACTTTTACGGAATACCGGAAAGCAAAATCTGGGTCATCCATGAAGGCGTTGATCCGAATTACACGCCTGTACCAGACGAGTCCGAACTGGAGACGCTCAAACGTAAGTACCAGCTTGCGGACAACTTCATCCTTTCCGTAGGAGCTCGCCGGCCCCACAAGAATCTTGACACACTGGTACAAGCCATGGCTCACCTGGAATCAGACACGACCCCACAGCTGGTCTTCGCGGGTCTGCCTGACCCGCGTTTCCCGGACTACGCCCGGCAAGCTGTGGAACGCTTTGAATTGAATGGCCGCGTTCGATTTCTGGGTTGGGTGCCGGAAGCCGACCTACCCGGGCTCTACAGATTGGCCAGAGTGGCAGTCTTCCCTTCGCTGATAGAGGGATTCGGGCTCCCAGCCCTGGAGGCCATGGCCTGTGGTACGCCAGTGATCGCTTCCAACCGATCATCTCTGCCCGAGATCGTGGGTGGCGCCGGTTTTCAGATCGACCCTCACGATCCTAACGCCCTGTCCGATGCTCTGAAAGAGGTTTTGCACGATGAGCAACGTCGCGGGGAAATGAGCGTTGCCGGACGGAAACGGGCTACCGAATTTACCTGGTTACAAGCTGCTCGGAAGGTATGCACAGTATTCGAGGATCGGTCACGATGAACATATTCATGGTCACCTCGGTCCCTGTGACCCCACCTTGGGATCAGGGAGACAAAAATCTGGCTTATGGATTGACCCAAAAGCTGCAGCATCATCATTTCAACATCCTGGCGCAGCACGGCGCCCAATATCCCTGTGGTGAGAACCTGAGCCCCGTTCCAATTTTCGCCAGCAGAACCCCTTCCCTGTTACAAAAAGCCCGGGTTTTTTGGCATCTGATGCAGACCCCATACAGCGGGCTCGAATCGAACGCGGCTGCATCATGCGAGTGCCCGGACTTGTTCCATTTAGTATACAGGCCCACCGCCGGATCATCGTGGCTCAATCGCCTGTTGCCGGCATTCAGGAGACGGCCGACCCTGCACACGATACCGGCGTTAAACTCATCACAGGGCAAGATATACCCTGGCTTGTTCTTCGCAGATCGGCTGGTAGTTCTTTCGCGCCTGGCTTACGATACGCTCCGGCAAATGGGATTTACAAACGTGACCCACATTCCCGTGGGGATCGATACGACCCGCTGGTCGCATTTGGGCCGTAAACGCTCAAGAATTCGTTCCCGCCTGGGGTTATCAACACAACCGGTATTGCTTTATCCAGGCCACTACACCCGGGGGTATGGTGCCCAGGTGATCCTGGAAGCGCTGCCGGGTTTGGTAAAGAAGATCCCTGACCTGAGAATCATTTTCGCCTGTCGATTGCGCTCAGCGGGCGATAGAGGACGAGAAAGGGCATATAAAAAGAGGCTCCAAGACATGGGCCTGAGCGAACACGTTCGATTTTTCAACACGGTCGACGATATGCAGCCCCTGATCGCGGCCAGCGAGCTGACCATCCTGCCGAGCGAGACCTTGCGCGACAAGCTGGATATACCCACCACATTGCTGGAATCCCTGGCCGCCCGAGTCCCAATAATCATTTCCAATCTACCGTCGATGAATGAACTGATGGATGTAGCGGCTGCCCGAGATTCAGTCGAGCATCGTAATCTTAGGGTATCAGAGATTGGTCTCGCTGTTCCACCGGGAGATTCCCTTGCTCTTGTGGAGGCGATCACATATATGCTGGAGGACCCTGCCCTCCGTCTGCGTATGGGCAAAAACGGTGAAGAGCTGGTCCGGGAGCGCTTCAATTCCGCGAAAACTGCCCAAGAATACGAGAATCTTTATCAGGAATTGGTCTCATGAATATGCCCACAAAGGTCCTGCTACTTTCTATCGCGCTTTTACCTGTTTCAGGTTCCAGGCTTCGCACTGCAGTTATCCAGCCGCAGACGAATCTATTCCTGTTCGGCGTGATCAACGATGACGGCCAGCATTACCAGGATGAGTGGAGACGGGGGGTGCGAGCGACCACCCTCGAATTGCATTGGAATCAATACGAGCCACAAGAGGGCGTCTATGACCAGGGCTATATCAATCACATGAAGCAGGTCCTGGCGCAGCTCAATGCGCAAGGTTGGTTCGTTCAATTGGTGCCAGGATACCAATACGCGCCCGACTGGGTTTTTACAAATTATCCCGATATGCATTACATTAACCAGTATAGCGATAAATACGATCCGGATCCGGCCACATCAGGGAGCTACCGGGTGATCAACGCTCCTTTTAACCCCCACGCTCGTGATCTTATCAGCAATTACTTGGCTCGAGTTTTCCAGGATTTTGGCCCAGATTCGTTCAGTTCCGTGCGCGTCGGTGGCGGAGTCCAGGGGGAACTGC